>VYEH01000033.1 GCA_009843005.1 Pseudomonadota bacterium
CCGGTGCACAGGCCCGCAATTTCCTGCTCGATGCGGCAGCGGCACAATGGGGCGTACCGGTGGAAGAACTGATGACCGAACCCAGCCGTGTCATTCATGCCGCCAGTGGACGCAGCCTGAGCTACGGCCAGATCGCGGCCGTTGCGGAAGTGCCCGACAGCCTGCCGGAAGTCCCCGAGAACGACTACAAGCCCAGAAGCGAATACCGTTACCTGGGCACGGATGTCCCACGCATCGACATACCCGCCAAGGTCGACGGATCGGCCGAGTTCGGTATCGACGTTCGGGTCCCGGGCATGGTCTACGCTGCGGTGCTGCGTACGCCCGTCGAGGGAGAGGAACCGGTGGACGTCGACGACAGTGCGACGCGCGCCGTCCCCGGGGTGACCGATGTCGTCACCCTGCCCTATGGCGTCGCCGTCGTGGGCGAAACCGTCGAAGGCACCATCTGGGGCAAGAACGCATTGCGGGTTACGTGGAGTGAAAACTCCCGCTTCCGGGAAGTCGATCAGGCACGCGATCTGGACGAATACGAGGCGCGCGCCCGCGATCTGAGCTTCAGCACCGGCAACCCGCTCTGGCAGGACACGGGCGACATCGACCCGGCATTCGAGTCAGCGGATCGCATCATTGAGGCCGTGTACCGCTCCGACCCGGCCTACCACGCGCAGATGGAGCCCATGAACGCCACGGCGAGCGTATCGGCCGACGGCCGTTCGGCGGAGGTATGGGTGAGCACCCAGACCCAGAGCCTGACAGCCATGGCCGCAGCCGACCTGCTGGGAACGGACGTCGACCGAATAACCGTGCATGCAAAGTACATCGGCGGCGGATACGGCCGCCGCGCCGAATACCGGCAGAAAGACGTCGAGGACGCTCTGAATCTGTCGCGGGAGCTCGGCCGCCCGGTCAAGGTCATCTGGAGCCGGGAGGATGACGTGAGAGACGGCGTCTTTCGGCCATTGGCCGCGCAGTACCTCCGCGCCGCGCTGGACGCCGACGGTAGCATCACCGCGCTGCAGCAACGAGTGGCGACACCGAGCGTCCTGAGCTACATGAACGAACCGCGCTGGGCGCTCTCGCGCAACCGCGACGGCATCTCCATGAACGGCGCCCAGGTCACCCGCTACGCAATCCCCAACATCCGCGCCGAGCATGTCATGGTGGACCGCTGTTCCCGGCTGGCCGCGTGGCGGGGCGTGGCGACGAGCTATACCCGGTTCGCCAACGAATCCTTCATTGACGAGATCGCGCATGAACTGGGCGCGGATCCGCTGGAGTTTCGTCTCGATCTGACTCGGGACAATCCCGCAGGCCGGTCGGTGCTGGAAGAAGTGGCGCGGATGGCCGAATGGTCGCGCCGGCGGGAAGGCGCGTCCCTGGGGGTGGCGTTATCCGACTACGGCGGCGCTTCCGTGGCCGCGGGCATCGCCGAAGTCTCGGTGAACCAGGACACGGGCGCCATCACCGTTCACAGGTACTGGATGGCCATAGACGCCGGCTTCATCGTCTCGCCCCGAAACACGGAAGCGCAGATGGAAGGCAATATCGTCTACGGCATCAGCAGCGCTCTGAAGGAACGCATCAGCGTCAACGCGGGCTCCGTCGATCAGTCGAATTTCCATGACTATCCCGTTATGCGTATGAACGAGATGCCGGAACTCAACGTGAGGGCGTTACCCAGCGACGGGCCGCCCAGCGGCGTGGGTGAACTGGGCCTTGCAACCACCGGACCCGCCATCGCCAACGCCGTGTTTGCAGCTACAGGCGTGCGGTTACGGGAGTTGCCGCTGACGCCGGATCGCGTCCTCGCCGAGTTACGCGCAGACGCCGCCTGACGACGCCTCCGGAAGTTCGGCACTGGCGAATTCGTCGCCACCCGACGACACCAGGCCGAGCTGCTGATCAGTCCTCCTGGATTTCGGCCACCTCCACACCCCAGATCGGGCGGTAATCGAGGGACGCCTGGTAGACCAGCGTGGCGTCGAGGTTGATGCGGTCGAAACCGGTGACTTCGTAGAGCGCCTCGAAGGCTGGTGCGGCGTTGCCGTTATCCGGCGCCGCAGCCCCCATCACGTCCTCGAGCGCGCCAATGTCTTCCAGGGACGATATGGCGTGAGCCGCATGCATCAGGCCGGAGTCCCGCGTTCCGGCGACGATCAGGAACTGGTTGCCGTCGGGACCGGGGAAGGTCGACACCAACCCGTAGTCCTCGTAGTCGCTCGCCCCCGGAATGCCGGCGCCGCTGGTGTAGGAATCCCCGGTGTGCACGTTCTGCAGTTCGTCGAAACTGGCTCCGACTCGCAAGCCCGAGGACGCAAAGACAAAGTCCATCAATGTTCCAAGGGCGCTGATGTACCCCACGTACAGGATGTGCTGATCCTTCAGATCCGCCACCCGCAGCTCCGTCATGGTGGTAATCCTCACGTCCTTGTCCCCCGCGTAGACGATGCGCAGCAATTCGCTGAGGGCGGACGCGCTGCCTTGTGGCAGGTAGGTCAGGTCCAGGTCCATGTAGTCCGCCAGCAATTCCGGATCGTTGACAAAGAGGTCGTCGAGGTCGTCGCCGGAATTGACGTCGAATTCACGCACCAGTCGGCGAACCGTCCCGAAGTCATCGAGCTCCGCGAAGATGAAGTAATCGCCCACCACCACCAGGAGCGGCAAGTCATCGTTCAGCATCTCCTCCCAGAGGGGAGTGCGAGCCACTTCTCGCACGGATTCCGGTGCCGGCGACCCGACCCTCCAGGCAATCATCACGACGAGATTCACCAGGAGCAGCACGGTGATCGCGCCCATCCAAACTGGCGGCGCCATCCAGGCAGGACGTGTTCTGGCCGGTTCGTCCGGGGCGGCCACGGCCAGACGATACTCTCCCCGCGGTATGTACAACCGCACGCCGTCGTTCGAGGGATGTGCCGTGTAGTACCTCTCGAGCTTCTGGCGCAGATTGTGAACGTACACCCGGACA
>VYEH01000123.1 GCA_009843005.1 Pseudomonadota bacterium
AGCCGAGCATCGACTACGTGGTGACCAAGGTGACCCGGTTCACCTTCGAGAAGTACACCCAGGCCAACGCCCCGCTCACAAAGCAGATGAAGTCCTTCGTCGAGGTCATGGCCTTCGTCCGCAACTTCCAGGAATCGCTGCAGAAGGCGTTGCGAGGGCTTGAAACGGGCACCGACGGACTCAACCCCGTCTGTGGGGAAGTGCGTTCCCGAGAAGACCGGGACGCCCTGCACCGGGAACTGCGCATGGCGGGCGCACAACGCATCTGGTACGTCGCCGACGCGTTCCGGCATGGGCTGACACTTGATGACGTGGGCGAACTCACGGGAATCGACTTGTGGTTCCTGGCGCAAATTCGCGACCTGGTGGAGGAAGAAGGGCGCCTGAAGGCCCATGGCGCGGACGGTCTGACGGCCGGGCGCATGTGGCAACTGAAACGCAAGGGCTTTTCCGACAGTCGAATAGGTGAATTGATCGGCTTGAATGAAGACGAAGTTAGATCAATACGTTATGATTTTAACTTAAAGCCAGTATTCAAGAGAGTTGACACCTGCGCGGCGGAATTCGTCAGCCATACCGCGTATCTGTACTCCACTTACGAGAGCGAGTGCGAATCGGATCCCTCATCGGAACGAAAGATCATGATCCTGGGCGGAGGGCCGAACCGGATCGGGCAGGGGATCGAATTCGACTACTGCTGCGTCCACGCGGCCTTCGCGCTGAAGGAGGCCGGTTTCGAGACCATCATGGTGAACTGCAACCCGGAGACGGTGTCCACGGATTTCGATACCTCGGACCGGCTCTACTTCGAGCCTTTAACCCTGGAAGACGTGCTCGCCATCGTGGACAGGGAAAGGCCGTTGGGCGTCATCGTCCAGTACGGCGGGCAGACGCCGCTGAAGCTTGCGCGGCCCCTGGAAGCGGCCGGCGTCCCGATCATCGGCACCAGCCCGGATTCCATCGATCTTGCGGAGGACCGGGAGCGTTTCCAGCAGCTCATCGAGCGTCTTGGCCTGAAACAGCCGCCGAACCGCACGGCGCGGACTACCGAGGAAGCGGTGGAGATGGCGGAGGAAGTCGGGTATCCGCTGGTCGTGCGGCCTTCGTACGTGCTCGGCGGCCGGGCCATGGAGATCGTCTACGAGGAAGACGACCTCAGGGAATACATGGGCGAGGCGGTCAGCGTATCCAACGAGAGTCCCGTGCTGCTGGACCGCTTCCTGGACCTGGCCGTGGAAGTGGACGTGGACGTGGTATGCGACGGCGATCAGGTCATCGTCGGCGGCATCATGGAACACGTGGAGCAGGCCGGGATCCACTCCGGCGACTCCGGTTGCTGCCTGCCGCCCCATACGCTGACCGCCGATCAGGAGCGGAAGCTGGAGGAACAGGTGACTGCCATGGCCCGGGCGCTGGGCGTGGTCGGCATCATGAACACCCAGTTCGCGATCCACAACGGCACGATCCATGTGCTCGAGGTCAACCCGAGGGCGTCGCGCACGATTCCCTTCGTGTCCAAGGCCACCGGTCAGCCGTTCGCGAAGATCGCCGCCAAGGCCATGGCGGGAATCACGTTCCGGGAGCAGGGCGTCGAGTTCAATGCCAGGCCGCCTTACTTCTCTGTCAAGGAATCGGTATTCCCGTTCATCAAGTTCCCCGAGGCGGACCCCATTCTCGGCCCTGAAATGAAATCCACCGGTGAGGTGATGGGGACGGGGCGCAGTTTCGGAGAGGCCTATGCCAAGGCGCAGGCGGCTTCAGGGGTGGCATTGCCCCGCAGCGGCACCGCGCTGATCAGCGTGCGCGACCCGGACAAACCGGCGGCCGTGAGGCTCGGACACATCCTTGCGAATCGGGGATGCGAAATCGTGGCGCCGGGTGGCACGGCCCGGGCGCTGGCCGATGGCGGGGTTCGCTGCCGGCGCATCAACAAGGTCAGGGAGGGCCGCCCGCACGTCGTGGACATGATCAAGAACGACGAGATCAGTCTCATCGTCAATACCACCGAGGGCAAGCAGGCCATCAAGGAGTCGCACTCCATCCGTGTTGCGGCGGTGCATCGAAAGGTGACCTACTACACGACGCTTCCCGCCGCGGCGGCGACCTGCGAGGCGCTGGACTACATGGACAACGTGGTCGTGAATCGGCTGCGGGACCTGCACCGGGAAGTGGCCCAATAAACCAGGACGGCCCGGTGAACGGAATAGCCAGATGAACAAGGTTCCCCTGACGGTTCGAGGCGCCCGCCTGCTGCGCGAGGAACTGCAGCGCCTCAAGGCCGAGCGGCCGCAGATCAGCGCCGCCATCGGCGCCGCCAGGGAGCACGGCGACCTGCGAGAGAACGCCGAATACCATGCCGCCAAGGAGCAGCAGGGGCTGGCGGAAGCGCGCATCAGGGACATCGAGGCCAAGCTTTCTCTGGCGCAGATCATCGACGTGGAGAAGCTCGACGCCGGCGGCAAGGTGGTGTTCGGCGCGACCGTTCACCTGGTCAATGCCGAAGACGACGCCGAGATGCGCTACCAGATCGTCGGCGAAGACGAAGCCGACATCAGGCAAGGCCTGATCTCCATTCGTTCGCCGCTGGCGCGCGCCATGATCGGCAAGTGGGAAGGCGACGAGATCGAGGTCGCCGCGCCCAAGGGCCGGCAGTCGTACGAAATCGTCGGCGTGGAGTACATTTAGTTTCCGTTTCAGTGTCGATTGACGAGAAATGGCACGTGCATCCTGACATCCGCACGTTCAGACTGGGCATGTGAACCTGGCAGGTATGTCAGGCAGTCGTGATGGGAATCAACGATGAGCCGTCGATCCAAAGCCACCGGCCACTGGCGCCGACAACAGGGCGCCGACGCATTTGTCTCGCGTGCCGGCCGGGAAGGTTGGCGCAGTCGGTCCGTCTACAAGCTCGAGCAGATCGATGCCCGCGCGCGGTTGTTCAGAAAGGGCATGATCTGTGTGGATC
>VYEH01000362.1:0-1670 GCA_009843005.1 Pseudomonadota bacterium
GCCTGCGGCCACTGACACGGCGTTTCCAGGTGGTTCCAGCGCCAGGGTGTCAACATGAGTTCCTCCGAAAAACGGACCGTCAAGGCGCCAACCGGCACGAGGTTACGTGCCAGGAGCTGGCTCACGGAAGCGCCGTTGCGCCTGATCATGAACAATCTCGATCCCCGGGTAGGCGAGCGTCCGGACGAATTGGTGGTGTACGGCGGGATCGGAAAAGCTGCCCGAAACTGGGCGTGTTTCGACGCGATCGTCGAGCAACTCGAGACCCTACGGGAGAACGAAACCCTTCTGGTGCAGTCCGGCAAGCCTGTCGGCGTGCTCAAGACGCACGAGGACGCGCCCAGGGTGCTGATCGCCAATTCGAACCTGGTGCCGGCGTGGGCGACCTGGGAACACTTTCGTGAACTCGACCGGGCCGGTCTGATGATGTTCGGGCAAATGACGGCCGGGTCGTGGATCTACATCGGCAGCCAGGGGATCGTGCAGGGCACTTACGAAACGTTTGTAGAGATGGGCCGCCGGCATTACTCCGGCGACCTGCACGGCAAGTGGATATTGACGGCCGGGCTTGGCGGCATGGGTGGGGCGCAGCCGCTTGCGGCGACGATGGCGGGCGCCTCGCTTCTGGCCATCGAATGCCAGTCCGACCGTATCGACAAGCGGCTTCAGACGGGTTACCTCGACAGGCGGGCCGAAACCCTCGACGACGCAATGGCCATGATCGAAGACGCGGTCGGGAATCGAACGGCAGTGTCCGTTGGATTGTCGGGAAACGCGGCGGAGTTGCTTCCGGAGATGCTGGCGCGGGGCATCCGGCCGGATGCGCTGACGGATCAGACATCCGCACACGATCCGGCGAATGGTTACCTGCCGATCGGCTGGAGCGTCGAGAAGTGGCTTGAGATGCGAGCGTCTGATCCCGATGCCGTTGAGGCCGCCGCGACGGAATCCATTGCGGTGCATGTGCGGGCGATGCTTGAGTTCCACCACGCAGGCGTTCCCACGTTCGACTACGGCAACAACATTCGCCAGGTCGCCCGGGATCAGGGCGTTGACAATGCGTTCGACTTCCCGGGTTTCGTGCCCGCCTACGTGCGGCCGCTCTTCTGCCGAGGCGTTGGACCGTTTCGTTGGGTGGCGCTGTCCGGCGATCCGGAGGACATCTACAGGACCGATCGCAAGGTCAAGGAACTCATTCCGGACGACATGCATTTGCACGCCTGGCTGGACGCCGCACGGGAGAAAATCCACTTTCAGGGTCTGCCGGCGCGCATCTGCTGGGTGGGGCTCGGTCAGCGTGACAAGCTGGGTCTCGCCTTCAATGAAATGGTCAGAAGCGGCGAATTGAGTGCGCCTGTTGCAATCGGGCGGGACCACCTCGACAGCGGCTCCGTGGCCAGCCCGAACCGTGAGACCGAAGCCATGCTCGACGGTTCGGATGCCGTATCCGACTGGCCGCTGTTGAACGCGCTGCTGAACACCGCCAGCGGGGCGACCTGGGTTTCAATTCATCACGGCGGGGGAGTCGGCATGGGCTATTCGCAACATGCCGGGCTGGTCGTCGTGTGTGACGGTACGGTGGACGCCGATCGCCGAATCGCTCGGGCATTGTGGAACGATCCAGCCATCGGCGTCATGAGACACGCGGATGCCGGCTACGAAGCTGCCAT
>VYEH01000362.1:1795-16136 GCA_009843005.1 Pseudomonadota bacterium
AACGGTCTTGAAATTCCGATGATCAGGTACTGATCCATGTGACAGGCAACAGCATGTTCCTTGAAATCGACGGGCAATCAATTTCGCTGGCTGACCTCCGTAGGGCCTGGGAAGCACCGGTGAAGGTTCGCCTCGGTGACGCGGCGCGCAGCGATGTCGTCGAGTCGCAGGTCTGCCTGGAACGTTGCCTCGGGCGCGGCGACACGGTTTATGGAGTCAATACCGGATTCGGAAGCCTGGCCCGCATCGCCATCGACGAATCCGAGCTGACGCCTCTGCAGGAGAACCTTCTGCGCTCTCATGCGACCGGAGTTGGGGAACCGCTTTCCGACGCCGTTGTGCGGCTGGCCATGGTCATGAAAGTGGTCGCGCTCGCAAGAGGGTATTCGGGCGTCAGGCCGCGATTGATCGATGCGCTGTGCGCCTTGATCAGCCGCGGTGTCTGCCCAGTCGTGCCGTCCAGGGGCTCCGTCGCCGCATCCGGCGACCTGGCCCCTCTTGCGCATATTGCCGGCGCCCTGATAGGCGAGGGAGACGCTTCCTGCAATGGCGAGATCGTTTCGGGAGCCGAGGCGCTGGACAGGGCAGGACTCGCACCGCTGGCGCTTGCTCCGAAAGAAGGGCTGGCGCTCCTGAATGGCACCCAGGTTTCCACGGCGCTAGCGCTGGCTGCCCTGTTTCGTGCAGAACACATTCTGTCAGCTTCCATTGTTGCGGGCGCCATGTCGGCAGACGCCATCAAGGGCAGCGATACGCCGTTCGACGAACGCATCCACCTCGCCCGGGGCCATCGGGGACAGATCGAAGTCGGTGCTCTGTTGCGAAACCTGATGGAGGGCAGTCAAATTCGGGCATCGCACCTTTCATGCAACCGGGTACAGGATCCTTACTCCATACGCTGCCAACCGCAGGTCATCGGCGCCTGCCTGGACGTCCTGCGGCATGCTGCCGAAGTCCTTCAGGTCGAAGCCAACGGAGTCACCGACAATCCACTTGTGTTCACCGACACCGACTCGATTCTGTCAGGCGGTAACTTTCACGCTGAGCCGGTCGCGCTGGCCGCCGACCACGTTGCGCTGTCCGTTGCCGAGATCGGGTCATTGTCCGAGCGGCGTATCGCGTTGCTGATCGATTCGAATTTGAGCGGTCTGCCGGCATTTCTGGTCGAAGACCGTGGGCTGTGTTCCGGATTCATGATGGCACAGGTAACGGCATCGGCTCTCGCGTCGGAGAACAAATCGCTTGCGCATCCCGCGAGCGTTGACAGCATCCCAACGTCAGCGAATCAGGAGGATCATGTCAGTATGGCGACATTTGCGGCTCGGCGGCTGCACGACATGCTCGACAATGTCGCGCACATCGTCGCGATCGAACTCATGGCGGCAGCACAGGGCATTGAATTTCATCGTCCATTGAAGTCGTCGCGGCGGCTTGAGAGTGCCTTGAAGCTTGTCCGGGCGATATCCGCACGGTATATCCACGACAGATCCCTGTCCGGCGAAATAGATGCACTGGCGCGGAGGGTCAATGCAGGAGATTTCCGAGACGGCGCCGGGTCAGTACTGCCCAGCATGAATTCATGACGGCTACGTTCTTTTTCGAGCAAGGGAACACGCCGCTCCTCATCAGTATTCCCCATGACGGCCGCGACCTGGCCCCTGGACTGGAAGAGCGAATGTCGGATGCGGGCCGATCACTTCCGGATACGGACTGGCACGTACGCAGACTGTACAGTTTCGCCCGTGGACTGGATGCGAGCGTGCTGGCGGCGCGCTTCTCGCGGTATGTGGTTGATTTGAACCGTCCTCCGTCAGATGCTGCCCTTTACGATGGGCAGTTGTCGACCGGACTTTGCCCGTCGCTAACGTTTGCCGGTGCGAACATCTATGTCCCCGGAGAATCATGCGGGGTGTCCGAGCGGCGCGAGCGGACTGCAACTTACTGGCAGCCCTACCATGACATGCTGGCCACCACGCTGACGCGGATCCGCCGACGATTCGGCTATGCGTTGCTCTGGGACGCCCATTCCATTCGCTCCGAGGTTCCCACGCTGTTCCGGGGTGTGTTGCCGGCCATGAGTATCGGCACCAACGATGGCGCGAGCTGCGATCCCCATTGGCTACACGCCGTTCTTCATGTGGCAAGGGAGTCTGACTATTCGGTGGTATTGAACGACCGCTTCAAGGGCGGGTATATCACTCGCCATTACGGGAACCCCGGCGACGGTGTCCATGCCATTCAGCTCGAACTTGCCCAACGCTCATACATGGATGAGCAGACGCTACGCTACGATGAAGACGCGGCCGCTCGACTGAGAGTGGTGCTGCGGGCCATGTTGAACGCATTCCTGCACAGTGCAGATCTGAGCTTTGCCCAATGAGACATGGGCCTGGACGGGGGCGTCAATCCAACGAGACATGAGTCTGAAGGATGGTGTCCGGGGTCATGGGCGGATGATCGTGAAGCTCAAGACACAACGGGTCCGGACGCGGAATCGCATACGGTCTGGCGGGTGCATTTTGAGAATATCGTACGCACAACCTGTTATAGACATTGTATATATAGTTATGTTATTTTATGCATATGGGTCTGCCAAGTGATCGCCGAGATCGCACACATCGTTCGATGTTGTCCACCGGAGCCGCCCGACATGCATCCACGTCTTGAGTCGTTTCAGTCTGCCTGTGCGGATGCTGTCGCGCTTGATCCGGAGCCGTGCGAGATCGTGCGTACGCTGGTACCGCAGATGCGCGAACTCCTTCAAGTGGCGCCGGACTTCCTGGAGCCGCGCCATCGCCAGGGCAGTCCCGATGGGTATTCACGAAATCTTGTCTTCGCCGGAGACGATGACGCGCTGTCACTTTTCACCCTGGTATGGGCGCCCGGGCAGCGCACGCCCATTCACGACCACGGCACCTGGGGTGTGGTCGGTGTCGTTGAGGGCATGCTCGAAGAGCAGTCGTTTGTGCGTATCGACAGCGATGCGGCTGCACACCCGGACGAGGGGATCGAACTGACGCCCGGCGGATTCGTATTGCTGCCCCCGGGCGCGGTTGTCACGTTCTTGCCGGACCCCGATCACATTCACGAAACAGGCGTACCCGCCAACCGCGGGCCAACCCTGAGCCTGCACCTGTACGGGCGGTTCCTGAACGCGTTTAATGTCTACGACAGGGTGGCGGGGACACGCAAACTCATTCAGGCGGCGGATACTGAACTCGGCGCCGTCCCGACGAGTCGTTGCGCGGCGTAGCCCGCCGCCACTGGCCCGAATTCAGCGGTGAACCCGCTACTAGATGCGCAGTTTTCGCCGAAGCCGCGTGTAACCAAGGTAAACGCCAGTCATTGAAAACGCGAGTCCAAGGCCCATAAGGGAAAGAATAACGATGTCCCACAGCGGCCTGCGGTTCGTAAAGCCCGGAAAATCCAGGCTGTGCAATCCGTTGAACAGCCATCGGTTGAGTCGCCGGCTGCGATCCATGATCGAGAGAATCTGTCCTGTCGCCGCGTCGACATGAATCCAGGTCGACTCCTCGTCATCGAGTATCAGACGCACCGATGATGGCGGCAGTCGTGAATTCCTGAGACGGGTGTAGGTGTCGTTGGCGTCGATTGATTCGATGGACGTGACCTCGTAGCCCGGCCACGCATGCCGTGCCGCCTTGAGGATATGGTCACGGGGCAATGACGCAATGTCATGCAGCCTCGATTCAGTTGGGGAGAAAATGCGTGTGCCTTCAACACGCTCTCTTACAATGATCGGTGTTTCGCCAACTGCCCCGATGCTCAATTCGCGGGACTCGCCAATCTGGCGAATGAAGTCCAGATTCGTACTTGCCGCCGCAACCGACAGCGGGATGCCGCGGAACCGGTCCATCTGTACAGGCTGCGGGTCCGGCACAGAAAGCAACCGCCCATGATCCATTGACAGCCAGCCACTCAGAATCCACGTAAACACGAAGATCCCGCCAAATACACCCAGTATATGGTGCCAGCGCATCCAGCCCCGAAACGGGAACAAGCTGGCTTTTTTCGCCCGTTTTGCCAGCCGCATGCGGTCGATACCAAGCCAGGCGCCAAATGCCGTGACAACGATCCCGGCCAGTGACAGCCACCAGACGACCTGATCCCATGCAGCCCAGTGCCGGCGTAATACGGTCGGATAAATCCAGTGAACCACCGCTCCAAAGTAGTTCCAGTAGCGTTCGCTTCGGCGCGTGCGCTGCACGATTTCGCCGGAACGCTGTGAAACATAGACCTGGGTTCCAATGTCGTCGTCCAGCGACACGCGATAAAACGGCCGATGCTCGTTGAAAGCTTGATGCACGATCCATTGATCGAACTCGAACGGTCCTTCGACTCTGCGTACCGGTAGTTTCGAGAATTCCTCGGCTACGCGGCGGGCTTCGTCCGCATTCGCCACGTCTCCCGGTTGTCCATTGTCGGCCCAGACTGCTACGAGACTGCTCCCGCGGCGGTGCACCACGTACAACGGCCGGTCATTCCTAGCTATGAGCCGAATGGAATCCACAGTTGCAGCAGGACCCGCTGCGGCAGTTGCTGCGGCAGGCGAGATGCGGACCTCGGTCAGGGGGATATCCGTTCGGCTCGCGATTCGTTCCGCCGGCGCCAATGCCGGGAAGGGCACGTAGATCAGGATGATGCCGCTGGCGAACCAGGCCGCGATGAACAGGCAGAGCGATACGCCCAACCAGCGATGAAATATGACCAGCGACTGCGTAATGCGCGGCATCGCTACTGATGCGACCTGCCAGCTTCTTCAATTATCAGAACTGCGTATGAAGACTGACCTCGTACGTGCGCGGGCTCCCCAGGACGATCTGGTTCGGGTAGAACACGTCCGCCCAGGGAGCGTACTCCTCGTCAGTGGCGTTCCGGACTCTGACCATGAGCCGCGACGAGCCAAAAACGTAGGCGCCAAACGCATCGAAGATCGTATAGGAGAGCATCTTGTTGACGTTTGAGGTGTTGGCAAATCGATCGCTGATGTGCCGAAGGCCGCCGCCTATCTCCAGCGGCAATCCCCCGATCTCACTGACACTGGTCCACAGGTTTATGGCCCAATCGGGCACGTTGGGCGGGCGATTGCCGCTCGCATCAATTCCGAAGTCGGGATCCACAAACACACCGTATGAGGAGTTGATGTAAGAGGCATTTCCGCCAATTCGCCAACGGTCGGTCGCATCTGTCGAGAACGAAATCTCAAGTCCCTGCGATTCCTGGTTGCCGATAGTGCTGACTTCCGTCTGCGAGACCTGTGTGAGGATGTTGTCACGATCGATGCCGTAGATCGATACGGTGATTTCGGACGTCCCCTGGCCGCCAAGGCCGTCGAGCTGTGACTTCAAGCCAACTTCCCATTGTCCCGCATCGCTGAGGCCAAAGTTTCGATTGGCGTTGACCAGGAAAATATTTGCCGAACTGGGCGGGTCCTGTGCGGTACTGAATTGGCCGTACGCAACCATTAGCGGATTGACTTCATACACGGCTCCGATGCGCCAGCTGAAGGGTTGAAAGTTCCTTGCGAAACTCTGCGACGCGATAAAGCTGCCGTCGACACCGAAATTGTCCCGCACCAGGTCGATATCGTCGTAGCGCAACCCGCTCACGATGCTGAACGTCTCTGTCACCCTGAACTGGTTCTCCACAAATAGCGCGACCGTGTCGATTTTCGTTGGCGACAAGCGGCGATCCAGGGGGCCGAAGGAGCCCGGCGTTGGATTCAGAACATCGACGCTGTCACCGTCAGGGAATCCTCTCGAGCGGTCGAAGTCGAGATTACTCATGTCGATGCCGATGACAAACGTACTTTCCCTGTCACCGAATTGGGAGCGCGTGACCAGATCAAGCCGGTTCCCGTACAACTGCTGGTCGTGGAGTACAAAGAAGCGGTCGCGATCGATCTGCTGTGTTGCTGCGTTGAACGGGTACTGTTCCGAGTTTATCCACCGCCGATCAGCCGTGAAATGATAGGCTTGATTGCGCAGTCTGGTATTTTCGTTGATGTCCCAGGCAACATGAAATCGGCCCCAGAAATGATCGGACTCCGATACATGATCGCCGACGTTATAGCTGATGAAGCGTGTTCTTCTGTCGATCGTCCGCATGTCGGCTGAAGACACGACTTCGCGCATCGCGTTATCGCCGGCAAACGCTTCCGTCACAAATGGAGTGCCCCAATAGGATGGCAGGTCGTCGTCGAGATAGTCACCCGTGACAAGCAACTCCAGATCCTCCCTGGGCGCCCACAGGATCGCTGCCGTCACGTTCGTCGAGCGCGAGTCTGCGCGATCTACCCATCCGTCGGATGCGGCCGTACTGGCGTCGATACGGTAGGCCGAATTTGAACCCGCGGGTCCCTCGACGCCGAGCCCCGCTTCCCACGTATTGTAACGACCGTAGGACAGCAGTGTTTCCGCTGCGAAGTCGTTCCCCAACGTTGGCTTTTTCGTCACCATGTTTACGGTTCCGGCCACTGCGCCCTCGCCGTAAAGCACTGACGCTGGCCCTTTCAGAATCTCGACCCTTTCTAGATTGAACGTGTTTTGCGGACGCATCGTCATGTTTGCCGGGCCAGCGCGCAGCCCATCGCGAAGTACGGTGATCTGGTTTTGCTGGAACCCGCGCATGGAGAAACTCGACGGCTCACCCGGCGCCTCGCCGGACAGGACACCCGCAAGGCTCTCGGCCGCCTCCGTGACGCTCTTCAGGCCGCGCATGCGCATGGTTTCCGAATCGATGATGTCGACGGACGCCGGAGTTTCGAGTCCGCTGAGACCGAGGCGGCTTCCCGTATCCGTCACGGCGGTCAAATCGAGATCCTGCACGGCCCTGCCGGTGGCAATGACCTCTTCGATCACCTGGTCGTCATCGCTGCCGCCTGTATCCACCTGAGGCTGAGCCTGAGCCTGGGCCTGGGCCTGGGCCTGGGTCTGTGGTTCGGCTTGCTGCAAACGCGCAAGCAGGGTCGAAGAGGCAAGCTGATGTGGAGCCGTTGAAACGGGAGACTCTTCCTGGTTCGCGCGAACGATAACGAAGTCTTCAGCCATAAACGTGTACTTGAGGTCAGTACCTTCAAGAATCTGCTGTAGTGCCTGCTCCCTGGAGTGCGCGCCCGACACCCCACCGGATATGGTCTTGCCGGCATCGGCGGGGGAAAAGGTGATCTGAATTCCTGAAGCTTCGGCAAACAGCAACAGTGCCGAATCCGTTGGCTGGGCGTCAATCTGGTATTCGATATCCTGCGCCAGGGCCTGAGCGTTCGGAAAAACCAACAGCGCAACAAACGAGTACGCCCCCCGGCAACCCCATTTGGCCGCTCCTTTCCAAATTCTGTAAAACATTGTTAGTCCCCCTTTGGTTTCAGTCCATTTCTTCAGAGTCGGCGCTGACAATCGAATAACCATCGAATCGTCGAATCACGTCAATGGGAAAAACGGCTTCGAGACCGGTCAATATCTTGTCAATGTCGTCAATGCTGAAGATGCCGCTAATCGGCAACTCCATGATGTCCTTGTCGGCAATCGATATCGTCGTCGTCGAATAGCGGTTCAGTTCGCCGATGACCTCATAAAGTGGATCGCTATCGAATCGAATGAAGCCGAATCGCCATCCTTGCAGATCGTCCATGCGTGCCGCGTAATTCTTGTCGGTGGAGCTGAGCGTCTCCGAAAACACGGCGAAAGACCCGGATTCGAGCAGCACTTCCTCACTTGCTGGCTGGTCTGGCTCGATAGCCGCCACGCTACCGGCGGATAGACCGGCTACGACCGGAACGGGGCGGACAGCCACAAGCCCCTCGACAACTGCGACCGTCACATCCAGGCCCGACCAGCGGACGTTGAATTTTGTGCCAAGTACCGTTACGAGGCTGTTGCCGGCGATCAGCTGAAACGGGCGTGTCGGGTCCCTGCGAATGTCAAAGAAGGCTTCACCATACTCCAACGTGATGTTGCGGGCGTCTGGGCCATACACTACGCGAATCTTCGAATTCGTATTCAGAGTGACTTCGCTTCCATCGGATAAGGACACGGTACGACGTTCACCGACCTGTGTTGTGTACACGTACTCCGATGCGCTTCCGAAACGGTCAAGCAGTTCAGTGCCAGCGAATAAAACAGCCACCAAGGCGACAATTGCTGTACCCGTCGCAGCAAGACTCGCACGGTTGGGCCATCGCCGCCTCGATACCCGGGTATCGTTCCAATCCGCGATTGCGAGGATTTCGGGCTGATTCGACAAGGCATCGAGTTCGTCCCAAGTCTGCACCATTCGGTCAAACTCCCGGCGATTGGCATCGTTATCTGCCAGCCAGTCCTCGATCTGCTCCTCCTCAACAGACGACAAATCTCCAGAGTACAGCCGAGCCACGAAGCCAGCCGCGATCCTGCTCCGGTTAGACGCATTTTCCAAGTCTTTGGTCTTCTTACTCATGGTCATTGACCAATTCATTGCGAATCTCGAAGAGCGCAGCAGAAATGTGCTTTTCCACCATACTGCATGACACGCCCATGCGTTCGGATATCTCGCGATAACTCATGCCCCGAAAACGGCTCAATATGAAGGCTTGCGCGCATTTTTTGGGCAAGCTATCGATGATGCCCACAGCCTGATCGAGCGTCTGCGACGTCTGTACCTGGCTTTCAACAGACGGCCGTTTATCCGCGGCCGTCTGGTCGTTGAAATACTCGTGTTTATCGGAGTACCGTACCTTGGCCCTGCGATTCATGTCCCGGATCAGGTTCGTCGCGATCTTGAACAGGTACGCCCTTGTGCTCTCAACGCCACGCGAGACCTTGTCCTCGAGATTCGCATGCCGGCAAAGACGTACAAAAACCTCTTGCACGATTTCTTCCCTGTCACTGCGATTAGCCAATCGGATCCTGAGAAACCGTCGTAGTGCTATCTCATGCTCCTCGACGATGCGTACCAGTCTCTCGTGGCGCCGGATGTCTTCGCATGCGTCCAGGTAGATGACGGTTGCGGCAGCCTTTTTCGTTGACAATCTACTATCCTCTACACATGTAAACGCAGAGCGAAACAAAATCCTCAGTCAGACTTTGTCGTCGACGCGCACTCCCAAGCCCAGTTGCACGGACTCGCGCTGGTTTTGCGAGAGACTGTCCCCAGTCTGCATTTCAAAAAAGAACACTGGCATGGAACAATCCGCATAGACGATTCCTGCGGCCGGCGGGAATCATCCTGTGGCTGACAGAAATCTTCGGGTGGTTGGCGTCAAGTCGAGTCGCCGGACTCCAGGCTGATCATTTTCTCGAGATTGCGGCGAAAATGCAGTGCCGCCGCATCCAGTCCCAGGTTGATGGGGCGGGTAGCCGCATTGGCCATCCCGGTGTGCACGGCCTCCAGCACTTCACGATCCTCAAGAAAAGCCGACCTGGCGGAGGATGCGATCATCGCCGTCAATTCCCCGTTGTCCGGATCGGAATTTCGATGTTGCAGCCAGTGGTAGCGGGTGTTATCGGCATCGATCGGCGTCATGAAATGGTAGGAAATCATGACATAGGTCCATTCATCGCTTCGAAAACCCGGGCCACCCTTTCCTGAGGGAACGAATATGGATTTGTTGATGGCCGTGCATGGGAATTGCGCCTCGTAATGTTGCAAACGGTCGCAATTTCCCTTGAATCTGACCAGGGGAGCATAGAAGGATGGTGGCTCCTGATCGTACATCCATCGATGAACGATCACCCCCTTGTCCGTATCGGTTATTTCCACGGGCGTGTTTTTGGTGCCCGGGGACGCAAACGACGTGCGGTGTACCCAGGCGACGTGTGACGGGTCCAGCAGATTGTCCGTGAGGTATTGGTAGTTGCACGCGCAAGTCAGGGCATCGCCTGTGCTGATTTTCCAATCCGGGTTATCGTAGTTCGGGATATCGATGATCAGGTTGTCGTCCGACAACGTGGCGTCACCCATCCAGATCCAGACCAAACCCCACCTGTCGACTACCGGATAACTCCGGACTTTTGCCGTAGGCGGTATCCGGTCTTGCGTCGGTGCAGCAACGCAATGGCCGGAATGATCGAACTGTAGTCCGTGATAGCCGCATTCGATCCTGTTGTTCAGTAGTCGGCCCCTGGACAATGGCAATCGCCGGTGCGGGCAGGCATCTTGCAGGGCGACGGGTTCACCGCCCCCGGTGCGGTAGAAAACAATGTTCTCACCAAGGATGCGGATCGGCTTCAGCTCCGCCCTGATCTCCGAAGAGAGCGCGGCGACGTACCAGCTATTTCTGAGGAACATCTCCCTTACGGGCATTTCCCGCCTCCTGCCGGTTATACGTAGCAGCCAATCGAACCGCCCTCCATGGTAACTTCCGATCCATCCTGATCGGTGCTGTCATGCACTGCTTCTCGCCAGGGCAGGTGAATCGGAAAAGACTCTCCGGACCATCGGCTCGAAGAACTCGATCGGCAGACTTTCGATAGCCGGATCGATTGCCACGATGTCATATCGCTCAACAAATTCTGCGGTCCAATCGAAGTAGGGGTGACCTCGCCAGTGTTCGCGGGCATGGATGAAGTAGGCGACTTCCGATTCGTAGAATCCGTGCAGGTATATTCGCTGAAAGATACCGTGATGTTCCAGCATCCAGGCGTTTTTTTCGGAAACGAAAGGACGTACCAGGTCCGCGGCGAATCGTTCGTGGTTTTCGGGGCAGACGATGAATCCGATGTCATGGAACAGGCCCGTAACGACCGTTTCCTCATCGTGACCGTCGCGGTGCAGCATGGTGGCCGTCTGCAAGCAGTGCTCGTAATTGTTGATCAGGTAGCCGAAAGTGGGAGCATTTCGCGAAGCCGCCAGCAGTTCCAGAGCCTGTTTTGCACGTTCTTCTGCAAGGTACTCGGCGCGCTGCCGATTCATGATCGCCCAGTCCTCCGGGGTATAGTGGTCCAGGTTGCAATGCTCGATGTACTGCCAGTCGGGACGCAGCAGGCCATCGCGCTCACCGGCCTTTCGCCGTACGTTTTGAGTCGTCTTCGTTCCGGTTGTCATGACTCGTCCCCTCTGCACGGCCACATGGCGATGCCGTGAATCGCGCTAGCGGTTAGCTGCGACCTGCCGAAATATTCCAAACCCCATGTAGGCCAGAATGATCGACAGTACAGGATTGATGTAGTTGAACAAGGCCCACGGCGCATACAACAGCGGTGAAAGGCCGAGAACGCCCATACAGAACGCCCCCGATGTCGTCCACGGGATCAACGGCGTAGTCAGTGTCGCACCTTCTTCCAGGCAACGCGACAGCAAGTGGTTTTCGAGTTTCTGCTCCTCGTAGGACGCCTTGAACAACTGTCCGCCGAAGATGATCGACAGGTAGGCTTCGCCCATGCTCATATTGGCCACCAGGCCGGCGCCGATGGTGGCACTCATCAGGCTGGCGGCGCGCCGCACGCGAGCCAGGATTCCGTTCATCAGCACGCGCACGAACCCGGCCCGGTCCAGCAATCCGCCCAGCGCCAGGGCGATCAACGCCAGCGAGAGCGTCCACATCATGCTCTGAATGCCGCCGCGGCTGAGCAGCGAATCGAGCTGCTCGTGACCGGTGTTGGCGACATAACCGCCCTGAAGGCTGTTCAACACGTCCACCACCGGCCGCTCCTGAACCGCCACCGCGAGAACCACGGCCGTTGCGACGCTGGCGAGCATACTGGGCTCCGCCGGCACGCGTCTCAGGCTCAGGGCCAGCAATACGAGCAGCGGCAGCAACGCCAGTGGACCGATGGCGAACTGGCCCGAGAGTCCCGCCTGGAGCTCGAGCAGTCGCTCTGCGGAGAGCGCTTGCCCGGCAAATTGCAGGCCCAGTAACGAAAACGCGACCAGGCAGATGAGGTAGGTCGGGCCACTGGTGTAGAACATGGACCGAATGTGAGCGTAGATGTCCGTCTCCGCGGTCATCGCGGCCAGAACCGTCGTATCCGAAACGGGAGACATCTTGTCGCCGAAGCTGGCGCCGGAAATCACCATCCCGGCGACGAGGGGCAGGGGGATGCCCAGCGCCGCGCCGAGACCGACCAGTACGACGCCGGCCGTCGCGATCGTGCCCCAGGACGTACCGGTTGCCAGTGACATGAACGTGCAGAGCAAGAGGCCCGCCGGCAGGAAGACGGCCGGATGCAGCAGATCGATGCCGTAGTAGATGAGGCTCCCGATGGTCCCGCCCTCGAGCAGTGAAGCGACCAGTACGCCGATGAGGACAAAGATGTATATTGCCCCGAGGCCCTTGGCAATACCGGACGTCATCGCCGTCTTTATCGAAGCGTAGCCGTGGCCGATGCCCACCGCATTGCCCGCAATCCAGATCAGGGCGACGATCAGCAGGCTGTGCAGACTGATGCCCAGCCACAGCAAGCCCGCGATCACGATGGTGACGACGCCACCGAAGCTGACTACGGAATGCAGTAAACCAGGCTCTCGTGGGTCTTTCATCCGTCTGCTTCCGAGGGGGGAGGGGGTGAGCGCATGCCGGCGCGCCAACAGTCATTGCGCTTGGGACTGCGCACGATGGCATCGCTTCAGACCCAGTTCACCGACGCGACCTTTTGTTCGACCCGTTCCTGCGCTTCATGTAAACGCGCCTTCAGCGACGCCCAGTCGACACCGATCATTTCTCCGTGGCGCTTGCGGGCTTGTCCTGCGATCCAGACGCTGTCGATGTCCGTAGTACGAGCGAACGTGACGACGCGGTCCGCGAGGCTGCCCATCTTGCCGAAGCCGATTCGATCGGTATTCAGAAGGACCAGATCAGCCCGCTTGCTGGCCGTGATCGAGCCTGTCTCATCGCCAAGACGAATTGCCTTCGCACCCAATGCGGTGGCGAAATCCAACGTATCCTGAGAGCGATAGCCTTGCACGATCTGCCGGCTTTCTTCCTCCAGGTAGTGGCTCCAGAGCGACGATCTCACGTGCTCGAAGTAGTCGCCCGTCAGCCCCATCGGCACATCGGCGCCGATTCCCACAGGCACACCGGCGGCTCTCGCTCGACCGTGAACGGGCGCGCCGCGGTGCGGGTCCATCATGAACGAATATTCGCTCATGGTGGTTGCGGCAATCATTCCACCCGTATCCCGCATCATTGTCAGCTCTTCCGGCGTCAACCGATTGGCGTGCGCTACATGAAAGTCGGGGCCAAGCAACCCGGCTTGGTGAAGATCGGGAATTCCCGAGTCCCTGTGCCCCATGAATCCCGCGGGGTGCGGCGTTGCGGGTTTGTGCAGGTGGGCGATGATCAGGTCGACGCCAATGGATCGGGCGCGTGCCATGTAGTCCCTGATATCGTCCATGGCGTACCCGGGCCACATGGGCGGCCCGAGCGCAAGCTGCAGCAGCGCGGACGGGTCGTTGAACAAGTCGTTGCTGAGCAGGGTTGCCGTATTCCACTCCTCCTCTGTAGGCCGGGCGGCGAAGAGAGCCTCAAGCATCTCGGCCGGCGAGACCGTGTCCCCGATGTCGAACGGGTATGAAATGGCCAGTTGATATCCGAACCAGCCGGCGATTCCGGAGTCCCTGAGGCCTCTGGCCGCCGCCATGGAATTGGCCTCGGTATCCTGACCGTGGGCATAATCCAAAATTGAGGTAACGCCCGAGTCGATCGCCTGCAGACCGCCCACCAGCTCGGCAATGTAGTGATCCTCGGGCTCCATGGCGACAACCGCGGCCATCTTCCAGAAAATGTAGTCCCTGGAGAAATCCCCGGGATTTGACTCGACCATGCGGCCCAGGGCGATGGTCTGCCAGACGTGTCGGTGCCCGTCGATCATGCCGGGCATCAGGATCATTCCCTGCGCATCGATCACCTCCGCGCCGTCGGCAGGGAGCCCTGTCCCGATCGCCTCGATCCTTCCGTTGGAGATCAGGACGTCGGTGGCCAGCCGTTCGCCCAGTTCCGGGTCCATCGTCAAGACGTCAGCGCCTCGAATCAAGGTGCCCGCCTGGTTATCGGAAACGATGGGCCCAGCGGACTCTTCGGTATTCTGGGCAGCTCCCCTCCCGACGTATCCGGCCAGAGCCGCAGACGAAGTGGCTGCCGTCGCCAGCCGCAGGAAATCCTTACGCGTGATTTTTTCGGTCATGCCCCTCGCTCATCGCCGATGCCACTTCGCGAGACCGGTCATTTGACCGGTCGTCGAGTGTTACTGACCAAACGAATATCTCAGGCTGGCGCCATAAAACGTGGGCGGGCTGCCCGTCAGGGTCCGGTGGCCCTGACCGTTGGTGCCTGCACCGGACCATACGATCTCATCTGAAACGTTGTTTGCGTAGAGCCGTATCCTCAATCGTTCATCCGACGATGCGA
>VYEH01000455.1 GCA_009843005.1 Pseudomonadota bacterium
TGGGAGAATTCTGATGGTGTCTATGGACAAGGTGGTTTCGCTCGCCAAGCGCCGCGGATTCATATTTCCGTCCAGCGAGATCTATGGCGGGCTCAATGGTTGCTGGGACTACGGCCCGCTTGGCGTGGAACTGAAGCGCAACGTCAAGGACGCCTGGTGGGAAGACATGGTGAGCCGCCACGACAATACGATGGTTGCCGACGGCGCCCCCGCCGCCTTCGACATGGTGGGTCTGGATTGCTCGATCCTCATGAATCCCAGGGTTTGGGAAGCCAGCGGACATGTGGGCGGCTTCAACGACCCCATGGTGGACTGCCGGGAAACGAAGAGCCGCTTTCGCGCCGACCAGCTCGCTGTCTTCGGCGTCGTGACGGACGACACGGAAGATCGCAGCGTCCCGGACCCAGGCCCGCTGTTGGCCGGGCCCGGCGTGTCCGGCGCCGTATGGGGGGCCGATCTCGCCGCGGCACACGGCAAGCGCTTCAGGCGCCAGGTCAGAAACCGCCGTGGTTACCGCCTGGCGGCCGTCCCGGGCGCGCTGGAGGACGAAGAGCTGCGCAGCAGGACCTATGCGCCGGGCGCTTCCGAAACCGGCACCCTGACGCCGCCCCGGACATTCAACCTGATGTTCGAAACCCATGTGGGAGCCATGCGGGACGCTTCAAGCGTAGCGTACCTGCGCCCGGAGACAGCCCAGGGAATATTTGTCAACTTCAAGGCGGTATGCGACACGTCGCGAGTACGGATTCCATTCGGCATCGGGCAGATCGGCAAGGCCTTCCGCAACGAAATCAATCCGCGCAATTTCACGTTCAGAAGCCGCGAATTCGAGCAGATGGAGATCGAGTTCTTCTGCGCGGCGGAGCACGCGGGCGCCTGGTACCGGTACTGGCGGGACCGTCGATTCCAGTGGTATGTGGACCTCGGGCTGGACCGGACCAAACTCACGTTGCGGGAGCACGATGCCGACGAACTCGCCCACTACGCGGCAGCCTGCGCGGACGTCGAATACGAGTTCCCCTTCGGCGCCAGCGAACTGGAGGGCATCGCCAACCGCACCGACTTCGACCTGGGCCGGCACATGAACGCCAGCGGCAAGGATCTTCGTTATTTCGACGTTCAGCAGGAGGACCGCGAACGGCGGCATTATCTGCCGCACGTCATCGAGCCTTCCGCCGGCGCCGACCGAGCCACGCTCGCGTTTCTGTGCGACGCCTACGACGAGGATCAGGTCAGTGGCGATAAACGTACCGTTCTCCGGCTCCATCCGCGTCTTGCCCCCGTAAAGGCGGCGGTATTTCCCTTGATCAGAAAGGCGGGGATGCCGGAACGGGCGCTTGCGCTGTTCCGGGCGTTGCGCTCGAGAATGAATGCCGTCTACGACGAGAAAGGCGCCATCGGCCGGCGCTACCGCCGCCAGGATGAAGCCGGCACTCCATTTTGCGTCACCGTGGACGGCACGACCCTGGACGACGATACCGTCACCGTGCGCGAGCGCGACAGCTGCGTACAGGTGCGTGTCCCCGGCCTGGAGGTCGTCAACTACATCGCCGAACGTATCGAAACTTAAGGTCGGCGGGCGGACAGAGACGGTGACTCAAACGACCAGGCCAGGCTCCAGGGGATGCGTCATCCTCGATCGTGACGGCGTGATCAATCACGATTCCCCCCAATACATACGAACGCCGGAGCAATGGCAACCCATCGACGGCAGCCTCGAGGCCATTGCCGCCCTGTGCGCCGCCGGGTTCGCTCCGGTCGTGGTCAGCAACCAGTCCGGAGTCGGCCGAGGGCTGTTGTCGCCGCGCGTACTGGAACGGATTCAGGCCAAAATGTCCAGCGCGGTGGCCGCAGCCGGCGGCCTGTTGGCGGGAATCTACCACTGCCCGCACACGCCGGAAGCGGGTTGCGGCTGCCGCAAGCCGGCTGCCGGGATGGTTCGCCGAATGGAGCGCGAACTGGGGTATACCGCGCGCGGGGCCCCGTTGATCGGCGACAAGGTTTCCGATCTCGAGCTGGCCCGGAACGTCGGCTCGCGACCCATCCTGGTTCGTACAGGCTACGGCGCAAGTACGCTGGCCGAGCTGGCCGAGTCGGGTCTGGACGTCTTTGCGGACCTCGCGCAGGCCGCAGAGGCATTGATCCGGGAGGATTCGCCATGAACAGGTTACGCCAGGCAGCAGGTTCGGTGGCGTTCACGGTCTACCTGTTTGTATCGGTCGTGCCATACAGCTGCTGGGTTCTTCTCACAGCCCCCCTCACCCCACGGGATCACGCCTGGCGAGTGGCACGCTCTTGGGCCGGCACGGTGATTGCCCTGCTGCGCATTCTTTGCGGATTGAAGCATCACGTCGAGGGAACGGAACACCTGCCGCAACAACCGGCCGTGGTGCTGATGAAGCACTCGTCGGCGTGGGAAACGATTGCCCAGTTGATCCTGTTTCCCAAACAGGTCTGGGTCATGAAGCGTCAGCTTCTGTGGGTACCGTTTTTCGGGTGGGCGCTGGCGGTCTTCAGCCCCATCGCCATCGATCGAAGGGGCGGGCGCCAGGCCGTGGAGCAGGTACTGCGGCAGGGACAGCAAAGGCTGGATGAAAACCGATGGGTCATCATCTTTCCCGAAGGCACCCGAGTGGCGCCGGGTGAACGCCGCCGGTACGGCTTGAGCGGCGCCTTGCTGGCCGCCCTGACGGAACTGCCGGTGATCCCGGTTACACACAATGCCGGCGATTTCTGGCCGCGTCGTGGCTTGATAAAGCGTCCCGGTACCATCCGCATGGTCATCGGACCACCGATCGAAGCAGCCGGACGCTCGCCTCGCGATGTCAATCGGGATGTCGAATCCTGGATCGAGACCACTCTGGAAGAAATCCGGCGGCAGGATGCCAATGAACGCGCTTGAAAATTTATAACCTATTGATTCTAATATAGTTATTTTCTAAATCAGCAGGTAGTAC
>VYEH01000166.1:0-2396 GCA_009843005.1 Pseudomonadota bacterium
CTATCACCGCCACCACTGCGGCTACATCGTCTCCATCGGATTTCCTCCGAGCTGGACCGGCGGCTCGAAGGTGGTCGGGCTGGCGCCCGGCTCGGACCTGGAGCTGAAGGTCGGCATGACCTTCCACGCCCACTCCTGGTTCACGAACACGGATGTCGTGGACTACTTCATCTCCAACACCGTTCTTCTGGGCGAGAACGGCGCCGAGGTGCTGACTTCGGAAACGCCGCAGACGCTGATCGTGAGGTGACGGCGCGGCCTCCAGTCATTCATTGAAGAACGACACCATCTCCTGTGTGGCCCCGCTGGCGAGATTCTCGTAGAGCGCGAATCCCGGCATCGGTGGCCGAATCGGCGGGGACGTGTCTGCTCGAGACGTCCCACGTGGGACGTCCTCCGGCGCTACGCTTTCGTCGTCCCACCCCGCCGCAGGCTGCTCCTCTGCATGTGTCGCCATCGCCGCATCGAACGCGATCCCGTGAGTACCTGTCCCGCCTTCGACATCCGGAATCCGGTCGGCGGCTCGAGGAATTTCGACCTCGCGCCCCGCACGGCTCCAGGAGAGCAGTGCAGGTTTAACAGAATTGACAGCGTTAACAGAATCTCCGTTAATGGTGTTAAATCTGTGCTGGATTCCCGTCATGGATCGCCGCCGCAACCCGTTCGTTCCTGGGGCCGGCCTGCAGCCGCCGGAGTTGGCCGGCCGCGACCGCCTCCTCGAAAATGCCACCATCGACATGGACAGGATCTTGGCCGGACGACCAGCCAAAGGACTGATCCTGCTCGGGCTGCGGGGGGTCGGCAAGACGGTCCTGCTGAATCGACTCCGTGCGCTGGCGGACGACAAGGGATTCCGCACGGTGAGGATAGAGGCGCCCGAGAGCAGCTCGCTGCCGGAGCTGTTGACGCCGGAGCTGCGGCGCATTCTTTACGCTCTCGATCTTCGTCGGGCAGCGGGTCATCGCCTGCAGCGGGCTGCGAGCGTACTGGTGAATTTCGCCAGGGCATTCAAGGTGAGCGCCGGCGATCTCGAACTCAGCGTGGACCTTGCCCCCGGCGAAGGCGACACCGGCAATCTGGAACAGGATCTGCCCAGTCTCCAGGTTGCGATGGCGCAAGCGGCGGACGCTCCACAGCCCGCAGGCGGATTGATCATCGACGAAGTGCAGTACCTCTCGTCCTCCGAATTGGCCGCCGTCATCGTTGCATGCCACGAGATTGCGCAGCAGAACCTTCCGTTCCTGTTCATCTGAGCAGGACTGCCGCAGGTGGCTGCGTTGGCCGGCAAGGCGAAGTCATATGCGGAGCGGTTGTTCGACTACCCGCAGGTGGGACCCTTGGAATCCTCCGACGCGCGGCTGGCTTTGATGAAGCCGGTCCGTGCGGAGGGCGTATCGTTCGATGGTGACGCGGTAGACGAGATCCTGGCCGCTGCGCAGAACTTCCCGTACTTCATCCAGGAATGGGGTTATCAGGTCTGGAATGCCGCGCCCGCAAGCCCGATCACTCGCGGCATGGTTCTCGACGCGACCCCGGAGGTGGTCTTGCACCTGGACAGCAATTTCTTCCGAGTCCGTTTCGACCGGTTGACGCCACTGGAGCAGAAGTACCTGCGGGCCATGGCCGAGCTTGGACCCGGACCGTACGCCACGGGTCGAATCGCCGGGACTTTGGGGGTTCGAACCGCGTCCGTCGCCACCGTGCGTCAACGCCTTGTCAACAAGGGGATGGTGTGGAGTCAGCGCCACGGAGAGACGGCGTTCACGGTACCGATGTTCGACGCGTTCATGAAACGTCAGATGCCGGAACTGATCAGACACGTGCCGCAACGGCAGTCGGGCTGAAGGTTCCGAGGGTCTCGATGACGTACCGGCGAGCTTTCTCGCCGCCCCTGAACTGCCGCTCGCTACGCGAGCTCGTTCTGTGCCGCGACCCCGTGTCCGTCTCGGGGTCCATCTCACCCGATGGAGCTGATCCGGCTATGCAGAGCTCCGCATAGCCGGATCAACTTCGCAATTCACCTATCCCCAGAACCACGCCACGAATCTCAATGTCCGCACCCGCCGGGCCGCGCTGCGAACGGTGGCGGGGAACCACGCCAGCTCGCGGCCCGCGCCGTCGGGGGAGCGCGCCGATCGGGCGCGGACGCCACGCAATCCCGCCTCCCTGGCCTTGGCGCCGATGGGTTGGCAGCGGACGTGGGGTACGGGCGAACCGTCCGTTTCAAGCGGATAGGTGTTGGGCAGTCCGACCGAACGAAGGCCGCCGGGAGAGTGCGCGTCGCACACCACCTGGCCACGGGGCAGGTGGCAGGCCACCAGGATCGGTCCCGTGTCGTCGCGAAGATCCTCGGGCTCATAGGGCCGCCTGGCGATGAACGCACGAAGATTCATGCG
>VYEH01000166.1:2406-2953 GCA_009843005.1 Pseudomonadota bacterium
TGAGATACAGCGAGGGGAAGCTGTCCGGCGGATTCCAGCGCCCGCCGTGGCGCTGCGCGAACGCAGGATCAAGCGGGTCCGCCCAGGCCGGATCGGCAATTCGCCACCAGACATGTGCGTCCGGAACCGTCTCGCGGAGCAACTCCACCGTCAGGCGTGCGCGTGTTCGAATCGGAACATGTCGCGGCACGTCGCGAGCAACGTCCGCGTGTCGCCCCGTGCCAACAAATCCACCAGAGAAGCTTCCTCGAGTGCCTGAATGGGCCGGCGCACGACCGCCGGGATTCGATCTCGCTTGAGAAAGTGCACGAGCAAATCGGTGGCGGCGGCCAGATCCGAGACGGCCCGCGCCCGTTCGGGAGGGATGCCTTTTCGCAGCCACTTGCCGATTGCCTGGCGGCTTACGCCGAAGAGGCGGGCCGCCTCGGCCTGGCTCAGACCCCACACCTCCATCGTGCGCGCGAAGGAACGGCTCGCGCGTCGGCGATCGAGACTTTCAGCGAAGGCGTCGAGCCATGCGCCTTCGTGCTCGTGCGCGGCGAATATC
>VYEH01000342.1 GCA_009843005.1 Pseudomonadota bacterium
GTCGGGAATGTTCATGTAGTGCCAGGGGGCCGAATGCTGCCACTCGGGTTCGCCACGAATCCAGTCCGCCCAGAGGCCCAGTTGGTCCAGGCCCTGGCTCTGCCCGAGAGTCCGGACTTCCTGCTCCGCCTCAGCGCACAAGCGATCCTGGGCGATCAGGCCGGCGATTCGATGGCCATCGGCGCCGAAGCCATACGCTTGGCCGAATGCTGCTAGCGCCACAAATAACGCAATCGGCAACCAACGTAGCGAGCTTCGTAACTTCATCAACGGTACGATAACACCAAGCGACCCGATACCCGCGAAGAGGAGCCAGAGCGGCAATACTCGCGGCTAACCGGAACTGTCTCTTGCCGGAGTGGCCTGCCGGGTTCGATGAACAGAGCGCCCACGAAAAAGGGCCCTTGCGGGCCCTTTTCCAGTCAATTTCCAAAGCGTGTCTAGAAATTGAAACTTACTGTCGCGCCAATCTGTTGGCGACCGGTCTTGCCCACGGGGCGGGCGCGCCGGCCATTGTCCAGTTGCAGAAAGACCCAACCGAAACCGGGACCGAAGTTGAGGTAATCCGGCTCATCATCGAGATTTCTACCCCAGACGGAAAAGCCCCAATTCTCGTTGGGTGAAGTATATGCCAGACGCAGAGACGTCTTGTTGAGCACAGGGCGCAGATTGTAGATCTCGCCCGTGAACCTGCTCCTGGCCGCACGGTCCGCCGCACTGGTCTGCCCCCAAACGTCACCGCGATGCCTCAGGTCGGCGCGAATTCTCCAGCTACCGCCATTGGCCATTTGCCAATCGTAAGTTGCCCAGAGATTGCCCGCTTGATCGATGGCTTGTGACGGACGGCGTCCCGATACATCTTCACCGTCATTCGCGAACTCGCCGGTATTCGCGTTGAAGGTCGCCGCAATCTGCGACCCGGGCAGGAATTTCGGATCGTAGGACGCGATGGCTCCGCCAAACGTGAAACTGTCCGAAACAGCCCATGTCCATTCGAATTCCAGACCGGTGTTTTCGATGCCCTCGTAATTCACGAGCAGATTGGCCTGTGACGTGCCGACGAGCACGAGGTTGCCCGTATGGAGATCCTGTTGCTCGTGTGAAAATGCTGTCAACGCGAAGATCAGGTTATCGTACTGCCCCTTCCAGCCCAGCTCGAAGTTCACTGCGGTCTCGGCGTTGAGAACAACGTCGAGGTTGCTGGGGGCGCGCGCGTCGTGCTGAAACCCGCCCGCCTTGAAGCCCTGCGAGTACAAGGCATAGATATTGTTGTTGTCGTTGGCGGCCCAGGTCAGGCTGATTCTTGGCGAGAACTGGCTCCAGGAATCGCTCTTGAGCGCATCGAAGCCGACTGGGTTCGCTTCCGTTCCACACTGGGCTACTGCCATTGCTCCCCAGGCCCTCGAGTACCGGGCCTCCGGCTGGCTGCAATCGCGGCTCGGGTCGGGATTGCCCAGACCAATACCGCCAAGGCCACCCGCAGCGCCGTAGCCATAGGTGGCGAAATCGAGGTCACGGGCATCGGTGGAATAACGCCCGCCGACTGCCAATGTCAACGACTCGCCAAGGTCATAGTTGATTTCGCCGAACAATCCGGTGACCGCGCTCTCGTTTACGGCATCGGTGTAGAGCGTGGAGTTCCTCCAACAATTCAGCGGGTCCGCCGCGGTGCAGGGGCCATGTTCGGGATGCGTTTCGTTTCTCTCGATGCGATGCTCCTCGTCGGTCTGGTAGAAGGCGCCCGCCACCCAGCGCAGGCGGTCCGAACTTGCCTGGTTGTCGATTCGAACTTCCTGAGAGAAGACATTGGCGTCGTTCCAGACAGCCTGTTCGCGAAGGTTGTACGGCGTTCCGAAGGCCGCCGAATTCGAATAATGGTCGCCGGTCTGGTAACCGCTGATCCAGGTCACCGCCCGATCATTGTCCAGCGCCCAAACCAGTTCGGCGGTAAGAAATTGCATGTCTCGGTCCACTACCCACGGGTCTCCCCAAGCCGGCGCTATGGTTCCTTTCCAGGGATCATCCGGGACAGAGTAGTTGCCGTGTGTGGCATTGAGCCACGGCGCGCCCTCCACCTTGCCAGCCCGCATCGTGGGAAACTCTTCATCGGTGATGATCTCGGCCTTGATATACGCCGAGAAGGTGTCGCTTGGTTCGAATAACAACGAGCCGCGCAGGGAAGTATTTTCGAAATACTCGATCATCTCGCCAGTGTTCTCGTCCTCCATGGCTCCGCCAGTGTCTTGACGGTGGAACGCAAACCTCCCGGAAACGTTTTCCCCCAACGAGCCGTTGATGTGGCCACTTATGCCAGTGAGGTCGAGCGAGCCGGCCGTGATGTCGATATTGCTCGAAAATTCCTGGCTCGGGCGTATGGTAATGAAATTCATCAGACCCAGCGTGGCATTGCGGCCGAAGGCCGTGCCCTGAGGCCCGCGCAGGACCTCCACGCGCTGCACGTCGTATACGGGAACCGTCATCATGAACGGCTTGGTCACCGGGACACCATCCATCACCACCGAAACGGAATGCTCGAGACTGGCGTTGCCGGGGGAGCCTCCGCTAAGACCGCGCAATGCCAGGGCTGGCTGCGCCTTGGCGAATTGACCCCAGTTGGCGCCGGGCGTCAGCTCCAGAATGTCCTGGATGGTATCGACGCGGTTCTCCCGCAGAAACTCGTCGCTCATGACGGCGACCGCTACGGGGGCATCGGTGATGCTCTCCTCGTAGCGTCTGGCCGTAACCACGACTTCTTCGAGCAGTGCCTGCGCAAGAACCTGCGCGGTGGGTGCGGCACAAATCATGCCGATCAATACTGTCGCCAACTTGGATGGCCTGATGGATTTCATGGTATCAACTCTCCTTTCAGGTGTTGCGTCCCGGAAATAGTGGATGCTCTACATAGTACTTATACATTCTTCGTATAAAGTGTTGCGCAAAAGATACATACC
>VYEH01000193.1 GCA_009843005.1 Pseudomonadota bacterium
CCGTCTCCCAGTCCGACCCCGAACGCACGGCAGGTGACACGTGAGTTCAGGGGCAACCCGGAGCTCAAGCCCTCGGATACCAAGAGGCTTGCCGTCGGTGCCGAGGTCCGCACATCGCGAAACGTCCTTGGCATGGAATGGTACCGGCTGTCGCGCTTTGGCCTGGTCGGACTGAACAGTGCCGATTGGGCCATGCAAAACCTGGACCCATGCGACGACGAAAAATCGAACTGCATCGATCGCACAGGCGGTGACATCACCATATACGACAGCTTCGCGAACATCATTGAGACCGAGATCAGGGGCATCACGACCCGGTTCGCTTCGGGAGACTTCCAAACGGGCTGGGGCGATATCAGGATAAGCGGTGCATGGCGGCACGTACTCGATGCCGAAAGGCGCGTTGCAGGTAACGATGACCTTTATGCCATCTCCAGGAACATGGCGCGCCTCCGGTTTCGGTTGACGCGCGGCAGTCTGAACGCCGTGTGGACCACGAATTATCGCGCTGGCTTCGAAAACCGGTCAGGTACCGGAAGTTTCGAGTCATGGACCGGCCACGACATGGTGCTGGACTGGAAAGAGCCTTGGGGAATAAGGGGCCTGCGGGTTGCGGCCGGAGTATTCAACCTCACCGATGCCGGTCTCACGGTCGACACCGCCAACCCCAACAGTGTGGACGGACCAACGACAGCCGGTTGGGGACGCACCTTCTTTCTCACACTCAACAAACGGTTCTGAAGGATCGGGTCAGTCAGTGCGCCCCGGGGCGAATGCAGAATGAATGTCAACGGCCGCTTTTTGACACTTCCCCACACCGGGATTTGGGTGGTTGTTCCCCACTGGTGGAACCTCAGACAAGCTCGGCCCTGATCTCCAGGAGGTTTCTTGCCTCGCGTCCACACGCCACACCGACCAAGTGGACTGGCGCTCCGCGGCCACGGTATTTCCCGGCATAGCCCCGCTCCCGCATCTGGGCGATCGCTGCATCCAGCGCGGTTTCTGCGTTGTCTTCGCTATTGGCCATCTTGAACTCGAATATGAACACCTGCCCGCCTGTCAGCACCACCATATCCGCGCGTCCATGGCTTGATGCGTCCTCCACCCGGAGGTCCGCGCCGACGGCCCGGAAACACATATGCAGGAGGCTCGCATACCAAGCTTCGTAGCGGGCGAGATCGCCGCTCGCGTGCCACTGGTAGGGGATTCCCGAGAGGTATGAGCGAAGAAGTTTGGCAAACCCCTCGAAATCGTTCGCCTCGAGCAGCGCGCAGAATTCCCTGCCCCGATCCAGTGGTTCTGTCCCCGTCTTGTCCAGATACCTGAGCAGCTCATCGTTCAGGCTGAGTTGCACCTCGAGATTGGGATAGTCCAGCCGGTAGAAGGTTCTGAACCTCTTCTTCTGCTCTTCCGTGATGGTCAGATAGCCAGTCTGGAACAGGAGCGCCTCGATGCCGATGTCACCAACATCGAACTTCGACACGAGCGACATATCCGCCATCCGGTTCTCCAGTTGCATCGGGCTGACGGATTTCTCCATCAGCATACGGAACAAGAACGTCGGTGACCCGGTCTCGAACCAGTAGGGCCGGAATTCGCGGTTCCGCAGCAGCAGCAGCACATCATAGGGGTTGTAAACCCTCTCCCCACCTCGCCAGTGATAGCCATTGTACCAAGTCCGGATCTCCTCCCGGTCAAGCTCGGCAAGCTCCGGTCCGAACACCTCGTCAATATCATTGTCGGTGTAGCCACAAATCGTGGCGTATCGTGGGTTCAGGCTGATGTCCTCAAGGTTGTTGAGGCCCGAGAACAGGCTGACTTTCGAGAACATGCTCACGCCGGTGACGAAGACGAAGCGGACATGATGGGCGCTGCCCTTGATGATGCCGTAGAACCCGCGCAGGTAGTCCCGGTTGGCAATCGCGAGATCAGGGTCGTGGAGCACGTCGAGGATCGGCTTGTCATACTCGTCCACCAGGACGACCACCCGCTGCCCTGTGGAGCGATGCAGGCGATCCAGGATGTTCCGAAGACGCCTGGCCCCCGTATCGGAGGTCGGGGCAGGAGCAAGGTCGTACTGGCGCTCCATACCTTCCAGCTGCTCGATGATATCCCCCTCGATCTCGCCCGGCTCATTGTATTTCCCGTCGAAGCTCAGCCGCACAACCGGATGACGGACAGACCAGTCCCAGTGATCATGGATGTGCAAACCCCGGAACAGAGCTTCGTCGCCCTCGAACAGCATTCCCAGCGTATCCAGCAGGAGACTCTTGCCGAACCGGCGCGGCCGGGAAAGAAAATAGTATCGTCCTTCGCTTACCAGCCGACTGATGAGAGGAGTCTTGTCGACGTAGTAGAAGTCATGCTCCCGCATCGTGCGGAAGTCCTGGATTCCGATCGGAAGGCGGCTGCGGTTCATTTCTGGAAGTTCGCCTCCTGTACATATCCCAACAGCGAGCTATCGGTTTCCCAATTCATTGGAGCGCCGCAGATGATTTGCAAGACCTTATGACCTCTTACCGCTCCATTCATGTCCATTCATGCGTAGAGGTGGATTCCTGTGATACTGTCCGGATCTTCCGGAAGTCTCTCAGAAGCTCTACGGGCATGGCGGCGATGAAAAGGTTTGCTATTACCAGTCCCGTCGATACTGTATGGAGGCATAATGGTCCTTGTACACGAGTAACGAAAGGTATGCCCGAAGACCCGCAAAAAGACCGTTCCAAGACTTCACCCCAACCACGATGCGAAAAGTACGGGGATTGGAAACATGAATTGGGGCAATGGCTGGGATTGCTTCGAGACCAATGGTTTCCTCAATTCCCGAGCAAATTTTTTAATAACTGGTTTATTCGTTTCTTTTTTCTCTTTCTAGGAGCCTTTTTGTATTTGGCGATCCTATTCTTGCTAACATATGGAGCTAATCTCAACC
>VYEH01000294.1 GCA_009843005.1 Pseudomonadota bacterium
AATGTAGGCCATGCCGGCCAGCGCCTCGGCCAGGATCTGGGTCAGCGTGCCGGCCACGGTCACCGGCGACATCGCGCCGGCCAGCAGGAACGGCGAAATGATCGTCGCCTGGTTGTTCTCGGCGTAGGCCGTCGCCGCACCCAGCATGGTCCCGTCGAAGGTCAGCGGCGAATTCGCGTTGATCAGGCTCGTCAGCACCGTCTTGAGCGGCACGAAGTCTTCGCCGAACAGCAGCTTTGCCATGGCCAGGGTGTCTTCGGCGCGCTCCGGATGCGTGACCGAACCCATGAACGGCTTGTCCGTGTACTTGATGTGACTGTAGATCATGTCGAAGTGACGCTTGTTGACCGGAACGTCGACAGGCTCGCAGACCGTACCGCCGGAGTGGTGCAACCCGGGGCTCATGTAGGCCAGCTTCACGAAGTTGCGGAAGTCCTCAAGCGTCGCGTAGCGGCGCCCCCGGTCAAGGTCCGTCACGAACGGCGAGCCGTAGGCCGGCACCAGCACGGTGCGCTCGCCTCCGATGAGCGTACTGCGCCTCGGGTTGCGCGCGTGCTGCCAGTACTCGCTCGGCGCGGTGGCCTTGACAAGCGACCGGCACATGCCGCGCGGGAACCGCACGCGCTCGCCTTCCACATCCGCGCCCGCTTCCTTCCAGATTTTGAGCGCCCGCGGGAAATCCCGGAACTCGATGCCGATCTCCTCCAGGACCGTGTCGGCGTTGTGCTCGATCAGCTCCAGCGCTTCGGTATCGAGAACCTCGAAATAGGGAATCTTTCGATCGATCCAGGTCGTGAACTCGTCCACGATCCCGCGCTTGCGCGCGGCCCGCACCGCCGCCCGGCCGGTGCGAACGGCGCGGCGCTTCCGGCCGCCGGCTCGCCTGCGTCGCGGATTGTCGATCATGCGCGGCCTCCTGCTGCGGGAAAACGGCTGAACAGTCAAAGCGCAAGCCGGTATTGTCCAATCGCAGTCTGAGCCAGAATCCCGATTCCTGCATCGCCGGATGCGACATGGAGCCAATCGCAGGCGACATTGCGGCGCCCTGGGGCACTGTTGGCGATACGCAACAGTTTTCTGCGAGATGGCCTCAGCCAGGCGCCGACTGTCCAAATTTGGCGCTCCAATGTCGCATATCTTTCATTGAACGTCGCATCGCAATGTTATTCTCAGAGCATCGGAATGAGTGACAGTCACCAACGGGGGGCACAATGGAAATTCCGTTGCAAGCAAAACGTACCGCCATTTCCGCCGCCGTCGCGGCAGCGCTGGCCGGACCCACGGCCATGGCGCAGGAACAGGAGGGCGGCCGGGCTCTGGAATAGGTCGTCGTAACCGCGACTCGCGTGGAACTGTCCCTGCAGGACGTTCCCGTCGCCGTATCCGCCTTGGGTCCCGGCGAAATCGGGGAGCTCGGAATCACCAATTTCGCGGACTACTCGCTGCAATTGCCGAGCGTCACCGCCGGCGGCAGCGGACCGGGCCAGAACACCATCTATATTCGCGGCGTCGCATCGACAACGCCAAACCTGACGGTTGCTGGCGTGGCCGGCCTTTCGCCCAACGTGGCCTTTTACCTCGATGAGCAGCCGCTGGTGCACCCGGGTCGCAATCTCGACGTGTACGCGGCGGATCTCGCGCGCATCGAGGTGCTCTCGGGTCCCCAGGGCACCCTGTTCGGGGCCAGTTCCCAGGCCGGTAATGTCCGCCTGATAACGAACAAGCCGGACCTGACGGAGTTCTATGGGAACGCGAAGCTCGGTGCGAACACGATCAGCGGCGGCGGCGCCGGTTCAAACGTCGAGGTCGTGCTGAACGTTCCGGTCAGCGACAATTTCGGGTTGCGCGGCGTCTTCTACAACGACAACAAGGGCGGCTGGATCGACAATGTCGAAGGCACGCGGACCGTCGAGGAGAGTGCGCGTTACAGGCCTGCGGGCACCGTACGAAAGAACGGCGTTCCTGTCGCCTCCTATCGCGCCGGTTTCCAGGCGGGTGTGGATCTTTCCAACATCCACTTCGAAGAAGCCGACAACCACGATGTCGCCGGTAGCGACATCAACGGTGTCACCTACACCGGCGGCCGGATTTCGGCCCAGTGGGACATCAGCGACAACTGGGACTTGCTCGTTGCGCACACGGCCCAGGACACCGAGGCGGACGGCGTATTTTTCGCCGATCCTGACGTCGGCGACCTGGAAATCCGACGCTTCGTCGACGAGCGCATCGAGGACACCTTCGACAATTCGGCCTGGACGCTCACGGGCCGGCTTGACGCGCTTGAGGTTATCTATACCGGCGCTTTCACCGACCGGCAGTCGGATCAGATCGTCGACTACTCGGACTACCTGTTGGTGGGCCAGTATTTGCCGTACTACATCTGCGATTACTACGCCACGTATACGTCATTCAACAGTCCCCCCGGGATACCTCGCGTGGGCACGACGTGCCACGAACCGGTGATGTACGTGGACAGCCTCAATGCGCTCGAGGTTCAGACCCACGAAATCCGTTTCACCACGGACCAGTCCAACCGCTGGCGGGTCCAGGGCGGCGTGTTCTCCAGCGAACTGGAACTCATCGAGGTCAACGACTTCATCTATCCCGGTTCCCTTGAGGCCATCTCGTGGAATGGGCACCCGGGTTTCGCGCCGAACTACCCATTGACCAATCCGGCGGCGGCTCCGGGCAACCCCGCGGGAAGTGCCTTCGGCGCCGGCTACGGTCAAGGTTACTTCACGTACCCGGGGCCATTTGGCCCGGACCGTCACGGCGGTGACATCGGCATCATCTTCCGCAACGACATCAGGCGTACGGATAATCAATTCGGCATCTTCGGCGAGCTGGGTATCGACCTGAGCGAGCAGTTCTCGCTGACGCTCGGCGCGCGCAACTACGAGATCGAGGTGGATCTGGAGGGCAGCG
>VYEH01000308.1:0-1159 GCA_009843005.1 Pseudomonadota bacterium
TTGTGCCACCGTCCCTTTCAGAGATAACGTCCAGTCCTTATCCGGGGATTAGGGAAAACGTAACACTTGACCGCCCGGATCATCGGAATTCAGGTACGGAATCTGCTCATCGTTCGTCATCCACAATCCGCACTATCAAAGGTTAATTATTAATTAAAACAATAAGTTATTATCGTTCTGAGATTTCGTCGATCCTATAGGAGTAACTCTACAACGTCTACCGGTGAATGCAATGAAAAGGGGAACGCTCATGTTTCTGAAACGTTTGTTTGTAACGGCGCTGGGTGCGATTGGGTTGAGTGCGCTGACGGCGGGACCCGTGGTTGCCCAAGACCAGATTCCGGCGCCGAGGCTCTACGGCGACATATCGTCGTGCGCCGGTGGGATGCTGCCCGCCGCTTCGACCGCGAGGCAGCAGGCGCAGACCTATAAGGGACTTCTGGATGCCGCGTTCGATTCCGACACCGGAACTGCGGGGTTCCAAATGGATTACACGCAGGATGCCGCGCGGATTGGCACCGATTCCGGCGGGGCAGCCGCAGCGGAGCGTACCGGAATCTTGGCTTTGCTCAGTGTCGCAACAAATTGCGACAATCCGGTAGCCAACAATATCGAGAAAGCCGCCACCTTGTACGACAACTACATCAGCGCCATGAGGACGTTTAACGCATTGGAGAATCCCGACGCGGAGGACACGGCGATACGCGACACGGCGCGGATGAACAAGGATGACTTTGGCGGGGATGTCTATGACTCGGTCTACGACCAGCGGGCAAGGCTCAATGCCGCCACCAAGGCCATCACGGACTACAACAACCTGGCTGGCTCATATACTGCTGCCACTGCAACTACCTCCGCAATGGGAGTGCTTGCAGTGCTGAAGGATGGTGGCGCCGCTACGGGGTACGATGAGATCGATATCACTGTCAACACAACCCGCGTCGCTAATTGGACTGCAACCCCTCAAGATGATCAAGGCACCAATCTGACTGGTTCCGCTCTGAACAACAACATCAACGCCCAGGTGGCGCCGGTCTACGGCAGCGGCAATACGGCGGGATACCGGGCGATTGCCGGCAACGATACAATCAATAACTCAAGCGCGGTCGAAACCGCGTCCACTGGGGCAGCATTCAATGATGCTGGCGCGCTTCAGTTT
>VYEH01000308.1:1169-2921 GCA_009843005.1 Pseudomonadota bacterium
CTTCAGTTTGCTGTGGGCAACCAAGGCACCAACGCATTTTCCCGAGCCTCCACAACCATTGTCACTCTCGGCCATATCGCCGATGAGTTGGCCAGGTGGCAGACCGCGGTGGACTCAGCCGATAAAGCTCTGAAGGACGCACAAAAGGCGGGCAACCTCGATACTCGCGCCCAGGAAGAAACCTTGAGGAGGGCGACGCTCGGCCGCGATCACGTCCAGGGCGAACTCGATCGCCTCACGAGAGTCGTGCGATCGCAAAACCTTGGTATTGCAACTGCCGATCAACTCTCTATCGGCTTTGGCGAAAACATTGTTACGTACACCAGCGAACGTGTTTTGGTGGATGCATACCTGAAGGCCCGGGGCGATGTCGTGAAAGCGGCACAGGATGTTCGCAACGCCATCGCGAACCTGGACAGCGCCAACAAGGCCTTGCAGTCGAGACTGCAGAATCCGGACAACTACCTCAATCAGTTGGTGACGTTGCGCCAGTTTGAGGAAGCGGAAGCCATAAAGGCGCGAGACGAGGCTGGCGGAGACGACGCACTGCAGTCTTTCAAGGACGCGGTGACGGACGCCGGCAAGGCTCTGTCGGCGGCCCGTAACCAGCGAACGGCCCACCAGAATCTGACCTCGGAACCGGGCAGCACCGTGAGCACGCTACTTAACGCGCTACTGGAGCCCCAGGAAAAAAACGGCAAAACGAATTCCGCGGACGATGACGGCCAGGCGCTGCTGAGTGCGATTTCCGACGTGGATTCCAAGGTCAGCACATTGCAGGGCCAGCTCACCGACGCGGATGGCAATCCGATCGATTTGACAAACCTTGGCAATACCGACGCTGTCACGAAGAACACCAACGACATTGCGGCGCTGACGGCGATGGACGATCCCGAGACCATGGAAGACGAGACCGGTGCGGTCACGAAGAACGCGGACGACATCACGGTGCTCGACGGGCGGGTTGCCGACAACGAGGAAGACCTGGACCGAGCCTGGATGGACCTTTACGGGTCGGAGAGAGGTGTCGAAGCGCAGCATGACGACTTGGCTGCCTGTGATTCGACGGGACTGTTGAACGTGGCCACCTGCGCCGATGCGCGCAGCCGGCACAATGAAGCCGATATCGAAGATGTCAACGACAAGCTCAAGCAGAAGAAGGACTACATCGGCAACCTCGGAATGGCGATCGGTGTGGACCCGGTGACCGGCGAAGCCACCGACGAGAGCGGCATGAACAAGATCGAAATGAACGCGAAAGCCATCACCGACGAAGCGAAGGCCCGGATGGATGCCGACACGGCGCTGGGTGAGCGCATCGACGGCGAAGCCAAGGCTCGGGCCGATTCCGACATGGCGTTGGGCGGTCGCATCGATGCTGAAGCGATGGCCCGTGCCGATGCCGACACGGCGCTGGGCGAGCGGATCGATGGCGAGGCAATGGCTCGTGCCGATGCCGACACGGCACTGGGCATGCGGATCGACGGCGAGGCTATGGCCAGGGCTGAGGCTGACCTCATGCTTGGTGGCATGATCATGGATGAAGAGATGGCCCGGATGGAAGCCGACGTAATGTTGGCCACCGTGATCGAAGAGGCAGTAGCAGCCGGGGCGGCCGCTGATATGGCACTGGGCGGGCGGATTTCCTCCAACGCCGACGCCATAGCGGCGAACATGAACTCCATCGGTCAGAACTCCAGCGCGATCAGCGACAACCGCAACAAGATCGGTGAGCTGAGCGACGATCTGGAT
>VYEH01000106.1 GCA_009843005.1 Pseudomonadota bacterium
CGACACGCCGGAGCGGATCAAGGAGGCCGCTACGGAGGCCATGCGGCGCGGCGCGACCAAGTACACGTTGCTGGACGGCCTGCCGGAGCTCAAGGAAGCGATCCGAACGAAATTCCGGCGCGACAACGGCCTGGAGTACTCACCCGCCGAGATCATCGCCTCAGCCGGCGCCAAGCAGGTCTTCTACAATGCGATGGTCGCGAGCCTGGATCCCGGTGACGAGGTCATCATCCCCGCACCGTTCTGGACGACGTTCCGGGATATCGTGGGCATTGCCGAAGGCGTGACGGTCAGCGTGCCGTGTCCGGCCGACCGGGACTTTCTTCTCGGTCCCGCGCAGCTCGAAGCGGCGATTACCGGCCGCACCCGCTGGCTGGTTCTGAATTCGCCGTCCAACCCCGCTGGCGCGATGTATTCAAGGGCGCACTACGAAGCCCTGTTCGAAGTGTTGCGAAGGCATCCGGACATCTGGGTCCTGACCGACGACATCTACGAGCATATCGTGTACGACGGCGCGACTTTCGTCACTCCGGTCGGAGTCGATCCGGAATTGCGTGCCCGCACGCTGATCGTCAACGGCGTTTCCAAGGCGTACGCGATGACGGGTTGGCGTATCGGCTACGGTTGCGGTCCGAAGGCGCTCATCAGGTCAATGCTCAAGGTTCAGAGCCAGGCGACGTCCTGTCCCTGCTCCATCAGTCAGTGGGCGACAATCGAGGCGCTGCTCGGACCCCAGGACATCCTCCGGGAACGCTGCGCGATATTCCAGCAACGCCGCGACCGGGTTGTGGAACTGCTCAACCGGATCGACGGTATTGACTGCGTGACGCCGCGGGGCGCCTTCTATGCCTATGCAGGTTGTGAAGGCCTGATCGGTTCGCGGACTTTCGACGGACAGGTCATCGAAACCGACACGGACTTCGCCGCCTACCTGTTACGGGCGGCGAACGTTGCGGTCGTTCCAGGGACGCCGTTCGGCCTGTCGCCCTTCTTCCGGCTTTCATTCACGGCATCGCCCGACGTGCTCGAGCAGGCCTGCGGCAGGATTGCCGATGCCTGTGCCGGGTTGCGGGGCATCAGGACCGGCACATGAAGCGGCTCAAGGCCGCAATTCTCCTTGGATTGTCCGGCGCGCTGCTCGCTTGCGGGACCGCTTCAGCCCAGCAAGACGGCAGCGATACTGCGCCTCGCTGGAATATCCTGTTCGTGTTCGGCGACGACTGGGGCCGGTTCGCGGGGCACTATGCCTCGGTCGACCGCCGCCCCGGTCCCAACGACCTGCTGCTGACGCCGCACATGGACCGTCTTGCGGCCGAAGGGGTGGTATTCCGCCACGCCTTCGTCAGCGCGCCTTCGTGCACGCCGTCACGCAGTGCGCTGTTCAGCGGCCGTCACTTCTTCAATACCGGCCGCGGCGCGATCCTGCGTCCGGCCGTTTGGGACGAGACGATACCCGCCTATCCGCAGCGCCTGATCGATGCGGGCTACCGCATCGGCAAGTCGCTGAAGGCCTGGCGCCCGGGGTCGCCCGTGGATGCGCCCATTGGCGGGCAGGCCTACGCGTACGAAGCGGCCGGAATGAATGCCAATTCGTATTCTTCGTACGTAACCGAGCGGGTCGAGGCCGGGGTCAGTCCCGATGCCGCCAGGGCAGAGTTGCTGGAGGAAGTACGTGCAAATTTCCGGGACTTCATGAATGCCAACGCCAACGGTGCTCCCTGGCATTATTTCTTTGGTCCCCTGAACACTCACCGGCCCTGGGTTCGCGGTTCCGGCGCGGCGCTGTGGGGAATCGATCCCGCGGCGCTGGAGGGACGCCTGCCGGGTTATCTGCCGGACGTTCCGCTGGTTCGCGAAGACGTGGCCGACTACCTGGGCGAGGTGCAGGCGCTGGACGCCTATCTCGGCGTGCTACTGGAGGAACTGGAGGCGCGGGGGCAAATGGGGTCCACGCTGATCCTGTTGAGCGGCGATCACGGCATGCCGGGCATTCCTTCGGGGAAGGCGACGCTGTACGACGGCGGCACCCACGTGACGTTGACGGCGCGTGTGCCGGGTGCGTCTCCAGGTCGTGTGATCGACGATTTCGTGAGCTTGGCGGACCTGGCGCCGACCTTCGTGGAGATCGCAGGCGGCGAACCCCTTCCGGGAATCTACGGGCGCTCGCTGCTGGCCCACTTGCGGGCGTCGTCGGGTGGCTGGATCGACCCTTCGCGCGACCACGTCGTTTTCGGTCTGGAACGCCACGTGGACATGGCGCGCGAAGACCTTCTGCCGTACCCGCAGCGGGGGCTGCGCAACACGGATTTCCTGTATATCCGCAACTTCGCACCGAATCGCCGGCCCATGGGTCTGCCGCCTGAGGCGTCCGTCGCTCCTGAGTATCTGGACATGGATCCGGGGCCCACCAAGGCCTGGCTCGTGGCCAACGCGGAGACCTCGCCCGCGTTCCATGAACGCGCTTTCGGAAGACGCCCCGCCGAGGAGCTCTACGACCTGGGCAGCGATCCGGATCAACTGGACAACGTGGCGTACGAACCCGGCTACGCGCAGGTCCGTGAGACACTCGCCGCGCAGTTGCTCGAGGAACTGGAGGCGGCAGGAGATCCGCGAGTCACCGGGGACGGGTTGACGTTCGAACGTCCCCCGTTCACCGACTTGTCCGAAGGTTCCAACCGCTACCTGGACATGTTGCCCGAGCCGGGAATCGCCGGGGAGCCGGCACAATGATGGAGGCGATTACACGGAGGCAGCTCATGCTGGGCGCGGCCGCGTCCGCCACCGGGGCGGTACTGCCGGGGCCGCTCCGGTCCCAGGCGCCCGGCGGGCGGTTTTCCATGAAATTCGCCCCGCATCCGGGCATGTTTGCGGCGGTCGCCGGCGACGACTACATCGCGCAACTGGAG
>VYEH01000088.1 GCA_009843005.1 Pseudomonadota bacterium
AACGACAGCCTTTCATCGAGGGACTGCCCCTCATCAGTGCCGAAATAGCCAGGCGACCGGTCTCCACGCCAATGCATGTGGCCATGGGGGGACATACCGCGCATGGTTTGCGTTGCCATCGGGCCTTTCAATGCGGAGAAGGCCAGTTGGTCACCATTGCCGTTGATGTAGGGCACGAGCTCGCAGCCCGGATAGTGTCCGTAGATGTCGCAGTTCAAGAAGAAGTCCGAAAACGTCGGAAAGGGTTGGGGGTTGGCGGCATTGGCGGCGTCGGGGTTGCCCAGGTTCCAACTCAGATGGTCGGTATCCCCGAAGACATGGCAACTCGCGCAGGAGGACTCGCCATTCGAGGAGGTTGCCGCAGCATCGTACAGCATCCGTCGGCCAACGACGACAGAAGCCGGTTCCGGGTTGTGGAACGACACCGCCTGCAACAGGGCACCCGAGGTGGCATCAATGACCTTCAAGCCGCGATCGATGTGCGTGAACACGTAGAGTCGGTCATTCCCGTCCTCCTGAGGCCCATCAAGCAGCAATCCGGCGGGACCGCCGGCAACCGGCAGATAGCTTGAACTTGCAACCTCCGGATCGAATTCCTCCCCCGCACCGTCCCACAGTGCGTCGTTCTCCAAGTCGGCGGTGGCAAACACGCCGATCCGGTCGGAACCGAGTGCCGCGAGATAGAGACTGGCGCCGTCGGCGCTCACCTGCACCTCGAGTGGCGTGGAGAGGCTGTGCGTCCGTACTTCGATCGGCGCCTTCAACACCGAATAGTCGATGTGTCGGTTCAGGTGCCGCTGGCGAACCGAGCCAGTGTGGGGATCGATGACGGTGATCTGAACCCGTGCGATGTCGCCCTGTACCGTGGACCCGCCGCGAATGCCGGGTCCCTCGAAGCGAACGTGGTTCTGCGCATCCGTGTTGGCCACATAGATGTTTCCGTTCTCTGGGTTCGTCGCCATGTTGTAGAGCGTCGTTCCGACGTGCCGGAAGCTGGCCGCCTCCTCCAGGGTATCGGCATTGATCGCGAACACATCCTTGTCCGGAAGGTAAAAGCGGATGCCGTTCGAATAGTTGAGGCTGCGGGAGTCGCGCCACTCCTCGGATTCCTGGTGCCATTTGACGATCATCGCCGTAAACGGGGCATGTTCGCCGTCAGCGCTGGTGCTGGGTAGCGGACGGCCCGCAGGCAGCGTCTTGTCAGCCGGCCCGTTCGGGGACGCGGTCGCGTAGCGGGCCGGCATCTGGCCAGCAATGCAGGGTTGATTGCCACGACGGAATGCCCAAGTGCTCCCGACGGAGAAGCCTAGGGGCGAATCTTCGAATCCGCGGCACATCACGGCCTCATGAATCACGCTGGTCTGGTTCCCCGAGTGGAAGACCGCCGCATAGACGGTTCTTCCATCCGGGCTGACGGCCAACGCCCGTGGCGTATCGCCGAACAGTTCGATGATCTTCAACGGTGTGCCGCCAACACCCCTGCCGGGCAGTTCGGCATCGAACACCCACACATCGGCTCGACCGATGCCGGCTGTGTGCAATTCGGGGTCTCCAGCCCCTGGAACCGCGGACAGGGAAGCATGTGTACGATGCTGGCCCCGGTGCGCCGTGGCAACAAATGCACGACCCTGCGCAAAGACGATGTCGCGTGGTTCATCGCCGACCAGCAGGGTGCGGGCGACGAACGCGGCACCACCATCCGCTGCATCCGTCGAACGCAGTGCCTCGACGTTGACGATGCTGACCGAATCCGACAAGTGGTTCACTACCCAGACTTCGGAAGCACTGCGAACCGCCACGGCCACCGGCTCCAACCCCACCGGCACCGAGGACAGGTGCCCAAGGGCACCCGAATCATTGACAGCAAAGACCTCGAGCCGGTTGTCAGGGGTGTTTACTGCGAAAAGCAGGCGCCCGTCCGTCGACAACGCCATCGGACGCACAGGTCCTGATTCAAAAGCGATGAAGTCCGCACCGTGAGCCGACGCCAAGGCGAACACTATGGCCACGGTCAGACTACCGATCTCCCATCTTTTGACATTTCGTGGCTTTTGTACGTTCATAGTACCTTGCCTTCATTGATTGAGACACTATTGTCTCATTTTTGATTCCGCGGTCAACATGAATCTGGGCAGGGTCACATGAGCGCTCCACCCAAGCACGCCATCCGACCGGCAACGCTGGAAGCGATTGTCGAAGCGGCAATTCACCTGCTAAACGCCAACGCAGGTGCGACCATGAGCGAGATCGCGGCGCAGGCCGGGGTCGGAAGGGCAACTCTGCACCGCCACTTCCAGACCCGGAAAGATCTAATCAGGGCGATCGGCATCCGCTGCATTGAGGAAATGAATGCGTCGGTCCAAATCGGCCAGGATGCTGGCAAACCGGCCGTGGACCGGCTGCGGAGCATGTTCCGGGCCGTGATTCCACTTGGCGACCGATACAGTTTTCTCAGCTTGGAGTCAGCAGACGACGACAGCGTACGGCAGGGTTACAAAGTGCAGCTGCGCTGGGTTGAGGCGCTGGTGGAAGATCTCAAGAAGCAGCGCGAGATCGACCCTGATGTGCCCACGCGCTGGGTAGTCGCGCAGATCGACCAACTCGTCTGGACCGCTTGGAACGGGACATCGGAAGGTTACCTAACCCCCGATGAAGCGTCAGAACTGGCCGTGCGCACTCTGATTCACGGCTTACATCGGCGGGCCCAGCCTCATTATTCCTCGTAGATCAGCCAGAGGGCGCCCAACAGCATCCAAGTCGAGACCACAAGCCAGCAGGTGACCGGTTGGTGGCGCCGGGTGACGCGCTGAAAATCACCGCGATTCCGCTTCAAGGCTTCGATGCGCCGGCGAACAGCCGGACGATGTGGTCCGCCGGCAGCGGTCGGGTCAGCACGGACACAGCC
>VYEH01000458.1 GCA_009843005.1 Pseudomonadota bacterium
CAACGGATTCGAGGTGACCAGCTACATTGGCGGCGAGGGACATAACCTGCAGGAGCACTCGGTGGTGCTCATTCGCGGCGGGCGGGTCAAGGACCTGCCGGGCGTGCGCTATCACATCGTCCGCGGTACGCTGGACTGCGCCGGCGTCGGCGACCGTCGCCAGGGCCGATCGAAGTACGGCGCCAAGCGGCCGAAGAGCTGACGACAGGGCACCAGTCATGTCGCGACGAAGCAGAGCCCCCCGCCGAGCCGTACTGCCGGATCCCAAGTATGGCGACCGGATGCTGGCCAAGTTCATCAACATGGTCATGCTGAACGGCAAGAAATCGGTGGCCGAGCGCATCGTCTACGGCGCCCTGGACCGCATCTCCGTACGGTCGGGTCAGGACGAGCAGAAATCGCTGGAACTCCTCGCCCAGGCGCTGGACAACATCAAGCCGGTGGTCGAGGTGAAGTCCAGGCGAGTGGGGGGCGCCACGTACCAGGTTCCGGTGGAAGTCCGCGCGACCCGGCGGGAAACGCTGGCCATGCGCTGGGCCATCGACGCGGCCCGAAAGCGCCCGGAAAAAACCATGGCGCTGCGCCTTGCCCACGAACTGCTGGACGCGGCGGAGAATCGCGGCACGGCGGTGAAGCGGCGCGAAGACACTCACCGCATGGCCGAAGCCAACAAGGCGTTCGCCCACTACCGGTGGTAATCGATGGTCTGGAGTCCAGGCAATGTCACGGCAGACCCCCATCGAGCGTTATCGCAATATCGGCATCATGGCGCACATCGATGCCGGCAAGACCACTACGACTGAGCGCATCCTTTTCTACACAGGCGTTTCCCACAAGATGGGCGAGGTCCACGACGGCGCTGCCGTCATGGACTGGATGGTGCAGGAGCAGGAGCGCGGCATCACCATCACTTCGGCCGCCACCACGGCGTTCTGGCGGGGGATGGACCAGCAGTTTCCCGAATACCGCATCAACATCATCGACACTCCCGGGCACGTGGACTTCACCATCGAGGTCGAGCGCAGCCTGCGGGTGCTGGACGGCGCGGTCGCGGTATTCTGCTCCGTCGGAGGCGTCGAACCGCAGTCCGAGACGGTCTGGCGGCAGGCCAACAACTACGGCGTTCCCCGACTCGCCTTCGTCAACAAGATGGACCGCACGGGCGCGGATTTCTTCCGGGTGGTCCGCCAGATCAGGGAACGGCTCGGCGGCAATCCCATACCCTTGCAGATTCCCATCGGCGCCGAGGAATCATTCAGTGGCGTCGTCGACCTGGTGCGAATGAAGGCCATTTCCTGGGACGATTCGACTCAGGGCATGCGCTATTTCGAACAGGCGGTTCCGGAGACGCTGCTCCCGCTGGCGCAGGAGTGGCGCGACAAACTCGTCGAAGCTGCGGCGGAAGGCGATGAAGCGCTGCTTGACAAGTACCTCGACGACGACGACCTGAGTGCGGCGGAGATCAGCAAGGGGCTCAGGGCGCGCTGCCTCGGTGGCGAGGTCGTGCCGGTGCTCTGCGGCTCGGCGTTCAAGAACAAGGGCGTGCAGGCGGTGCTCGATGCCGTGATCGAATACCTGCCCTCTCCGAACGAGCGGCCGGCTATCAAGGGGGTGCTTGAAAACGACATGGAAGCCGAGTGCGAGGCTTCCGACGACGCACCGTTCGCGGCGCTTGCGTTCAAGATCGCCACCGACCCCTTCGTGGGCAACCTGACGTTCTTCCGTGTTTACTCCGGCGTGCTGAAGTCCGGCGATACGGTCATCAACACGGTCCGGTCAAAGCGCGAGCGCATCGGGCGTATCCTGCAGATGCATGCCAACGACCGCGACGAGGTCACCGAGGTGCGGGCCGGCGATATCGCCGCGGCGGTGGGCCTGAAGGATGTCACCACGGGGGACAGCCTGACCCACCCGGGACGGCGCATCGTTCTCGAGCGCATGGAATTTCCCGAGCCGGTGATTTCGGTCGCGGTGGAACCCAGGACCAGGGCGGACCAGGACCGGCTGGGCATGGCGCTGTCCAAACTCGCCCGGGAGGATCCCTCGTTTCGAATCCATACGGACGAGGAGTCGGCGCAGACGATCATTTCCGGAATGGGCGAGTTGCACCTTGAGATCATCGTCGACCGGTTGAGAAGGGTGTTTCGGGGTGAAGCGGCCGTCGGCCGTCCGCAGGTGGCCTATCGCGAGACGATCAGCAGCGTTGTCGAGCAGGAGGGCAGGTTCGTTCGCCAGACCGGAGGGCGGGGGCAGTACGGGCACGTGTTCCTGAGAATCGAGCCGCAGGAGCCGGGAGAAGGTTACGAATTCGTCGATGCCGTTGTCGGCGGCGCCGTTCCACGGGAGTTCATTTCAGCCGTGGACCGGGGTGTTCAGGAGCAGATGAGCAGCGGCGTGATTGCCGGTTACCCGGTGGTGGATTGCAGGGTGACGCTGTACGACGGCTCCTACCACGACGTGGACTCCAGCGAAGTCGCGTTTCGCATCGCGGGCTCAACGGCTTTCAGGGAAGGCGCCGCAAAAGCCGATCCGGTAGTTCTGGAACCGATCATGAGAGTCGAGGTGGTCAGTCCGCTGGACTACATGGGCGATGTCAACGGCGACCTGAACCGGCGCCGGGGCGTCCTCCAGGGGCTCGAGGACTCGCCCATGGGCAAGGTCATCCGCGCCCGGGTACCGCTGGCGGAAATGTTCGGATATGCCACCGACCTGCGCTCCATGAGCCAGGGAAGGGCGAACTACACGATGGAATTCGACCGCTACGCCAGGGTGCCCCCGAACGTGGCGAAGAGCATCATCAATACCAGGGGCGGCTGATACGCTCCACAATCCAGGAGGTAAACGATCGTGGCGAAGCAGAAGTTTGAGCGGACGAAGCCGCATGTGAATGTGGGGACGATTGG
>VYEH01000239.1 GCA_009843005.1 Pseudomonadota bacterium
CTATCGCTCGGCGTAGACAAATCCGTGTTTCTGCGTGCAACGATCGAGCGCGAAGCCAAGCGTGTGCTTGAAGCCCAATCCCGCCACGTCTTGACGCCGGAGGACGCCGAACTGTTCGCTGCCGCCCTGGATGCTCCTCCCACGCCTACCCCGCGCGCCCTGGAGGCGGCCCGCAACTACCGCGCGCGCGTGGTTCATGCCGACTGATCCAGCGCCCGTCAGAATCGAACTATTCGACCCGGCGCGCCATGAGCGTGCTGATTTCGATTGTGGTGTCGTTCGACTGAACAATTTCCTCAAGCTCAGTGCACGAAAACAGCAGCGGGACGAGATGTCTCGCGTCTACGTCGTAGTTGAGGAAGGAAATACAAGGATCCTTGGCTACCACGCGATAAACCTGGGCAGCATCAATGTCGATGAACTCAAGCGCCGACCGCGCGGTGCGCCGAAGCACGGTGAGATTCCCGCGCTTTTCCTGGGTCAAGTCGCAGTGGACAAATCAGTTCAAGGTGGAGGACTTGGCGGAATCCTCATGCACCACGTCTTCGAGAAGGCGGTCAACATCGCCGACATCGCAGGATGTCACGCGATCATTCTCGATATTATTTCGGATGACGGAGAGGAAGCGTTCGAGCGTCGAAAGGAATGGTACGAAAGCTTCGGTTTCATGCCCTTCGCCAGCAACCGCGCCCGCATGTTTCTTGCAATGAAACAGGTACGGGCGGTGGTTCGGACGAAGGCAACTTGATGCCCAGCATCGAGAACCGGTCTGAGCAGCTCCTAGGGAGGTCCGGCAGCTTCCACCGTCACGGAGTCTTCCAGCGCTTCGTAGCGATGATCCACCCATGCCGGGATGACGATGACGTCCCCGGCTTCGGCCACGAATTCCTCGCCGCTGCTATAGGCTCTGAGGCGCCCTTCGAGGACATGCAGTACCAGCTCATTGGCATGATTGTGCGCCGTCGTTGACGTGCCCGCTGGCCATTCCACCTTGATCAGGCCGACCGTGGCCGCCGAAATGCGCTGCGTCACGCGGCCGTCCTGCATCTCCCTTGCTTCGATATTCTCGGCCTTGACCAACTCCATCACGGGAGTGGTGATCTGTGCGCTGCCCAGTTGCGCAACCAGCAATAGCGGAAGCACAACGGCGACCGATACTGGATAGGTGGTTGGATTTTTCATATTGAACCTGCTCCTGGCACTACAGTCTGTTCCCAAGTCTATTCTGCCACGACACGGCCAATTGAACGTCAACACGGAAGGGCTCAATCCATGTCCTCCCAGCCGAATGCCCGGGTCATGATGTCGAAGACCAGAATCCGTTCGATCGTAGCCTGTATCGTTGCAGGCACTCCAACAAATGCGCCGGATGATCAGTCTGGATGATGCCGGCGCGCATCGATTTTCGAACAGGCCGCGCGTCCAAAACCCGACAAATTCCCTGGATTTTCGACTGGACCCGCGCTGATCTGCCTGACAGCCTGTCGAGTCCGCGATCCGAATAGAACGTTGAGTGAAAACCATAATTATGGGAATATGGTTCTGTGAAAACGACGATAGAATTGCCCGATGCGACGTTCCGACATGCCAAGACCGTCGCCGCGGCGAGTGGCATCACCTTGAAACAATTTTTCACCGAAGCGCTTGAGGAAAGGCTGCGGCGCGGCGCGGTGGAGACCCGCAACGGGGGCGCCGAACCTCCCTGGATGGCGGGTTTCGGAGCCCTGGCCGACATGGCCGACGAGAACCGCCATATCCTCAAATTGATCGAAGAGGAGTTTGAGAAGCTCTCACCAGAACATCTCCCATGATCCTTGACACCAACGCCTTGTCCGCCTGGGCGGAGGGGCTTGCCGCGATCGAAGCGCCGCTTCGCTCGGCCGACCGGCTGGTGGTCCCCAGCGTCGTTCTCGGCGAGTACTATTTCGGTATCCGCCAATCGCGTCGCCGCCGCCGCTACGAAGATTGGCTGACCCGATATCTGCCGGAGACGGAAATCGCAACGATCACGTCCGCGACGGCGGATGCGTATGCCGACATTCGCCTTGACTTGAAACGGCTGGGATCCCCCATCCCGCCAAATGACGTATGGATCGCCTCCCTTGCCCGTCAGCACACCCTTGAAATACTGAGCAACGACAGGCACTTCGACCTCGTCGAAGGTATCCGACGCATCGCGTTCTGAATCGACCGCCCTGCTGCATGCTCGCTTCGGGCACAGCGTAGATCCTGTCCTCGCTAGTCCCCAAAGGCAGGGTCGAAATCACCTTCAATCGGATGAGGATCGATCGGCGCAACGGTGTAGGCCGCCTGGATGCTCTCGGCGAACGGCTCCTGCTCGGCGACGGGCACGGCGGCGCGGACCTGCATCCGGGCCACCGTGAAGAGCGCGAGCAGCCCGTGGACCGTTGCCGTGAAGAAGAACAGTCCGCTGGGACCGACGGCCTGCATCGCTGCCGCAGCCGCCACGGAACCGGCCACCGAGCCCACCGCGAACAGCAGCAGCAGTACGCCGGCCGCCTCGACGAACTCGCCGGACTCGATCCAGTCGTTCATGTACGCCGCGCAAAGCGCGTAGAGCGGGAACACGAACCAGCCGAACAGGCACGGAAATACCCAGAGGCCGGCGGCCCACCGGTGGGCGAACAGCCCCATGGCGATGCCCACCGCCGCGCTGCCGATGCATGAAACGAGGATCACGATTCGCCGGTCAATCCGGTCGGAGACGTGTCCGAACGGCCACTGCGCGATGGCGCCCGAAACCACGGCGAGGCTCATGAAGACGGCCACCCTGACGGAGCCTCCGCCCTGGGGGATTTCCAGGACGTAGACCGGCGCCAGGGACCAGATCGCACCGTTCCCCAGCCCGACCACCGCGGCGCCGGCGAACG
>VYEH01000075.1:0-6303 GCA_009843005.1 Pseudomonadota bacterium
GTCGTTTCGCGCGACGGCACCTCGAAATACTTCCTCCACAACAGCCGCTGCCGGCGCAAGGACATTACCCACATGCTCCTGGGCACCGGGTTGGGATCCCACGGGTATTCCATTATCGAGCAGGGGATGATTTCGCGGCTTGTGGAGGCCCGGCCCGAGGAATTGCGGGCCTTCCTGGAGGAGGCGGCCGGGATCTCCAAGTACAAGGAACGCCGCCGCGAGACCGAGCACCGCATCCGGCGTACCCGCGAGAACCTGGACCGGCTCAATGACCTGCTGGAGGAAGTCGGCAAGCAGATCGGCCACCTGCAACGTCAGGCACGGGCTGCCGAACGGTTCAAGTCGCTGAAGGCCGATCAGAGGCGGATGGAAGCCGAGTTGCTCATGCTGCGGTTATCGGCGCTGCAGGACAACCATGGGTCCAGGTGTACCCACCTGGACGAGAAACGGACGGGCCTGGAAGCCGCGCTGGCCCGGCAACGCGCCGCGGAGGCGCTGATCGAAGAGTTGCGGCTCGAGCTGGACGAGTGCAACAGCCGGCACGGCGATGTGCGCAGCCGGGCACTGGAAGTGGATTCGGAGATCAGTCGGCTCGAACAGTCTCTCGAGCATCACCGCAGGCTTCAGCAGCGCCAGAAGCTGGACCTGAAAGAGATCGCCGGACAGTTGGTGCAAAGCCAGGCGCTGTCCGACAGCGACCGCGCCGCCATTCAGCGGGTCGATAGTCTGCTGGATGAACTTGGGCCGGGCCTTGCGAGTGCCCGCAGCGCGCATCGGGAGACCCTGGATGATCTGCGCAAGGCTGAGCAGGTTTGGGAGGCGTCCCAGGAGCAGTTGGGACGCATCATCGAGACGTTTGCTGAAGCCGAGCACAAGGAACGGATTGAGGATGAGCGTCTCGGGCATCTCCGGGCGAATCACCAGCGCTTGCAGGAGGAGCGCGGGCAACTTGAAGAGGCGCAGTCCGGCCGGAACGCCGAGCGGTTGCAGGAACGCCTGGAAGAACTGGCTGCAGAGGAAAAAACGCTCGAGCGCGCCATCGAAGCGGCAGCCGCAGCGCTTGAAGGCATGTTGAATCAGCTTCAGTCGCTGCGGGAATCCGAGGCTGGCACAACGCTGCGCCGGGACGAAGCGCGGCAGCAACTGCATGAGCAGCGGGGCCGGTTGGCTTCCCTTAAGGCATTGCAGGAGGCGGCCGCCGAGCCGGCGTCACGGCAGGTCGGCGATTGGCTAAGCAACAGCGACCTGCTTTCCAGCGCCCGTTACGCCGAAGCTCTGAAGGTACAGGAGGGTTGGGAAACGGCCGTCGAGACGGTGCTGGGCGACTATTTGCAGGCGGTATGCGTGGATGAAATCGATGAGGCGGCGCCGGGACTGGCCCAGCTCACCGCGGGACATGTGACGCTCTGGGACGGCAGCATCGCCAACGATCCGGCCGGGCGCGGCCCCAGGCGCATGTTGCGCCATTTTGTGATGGGTCCCGCCGTGGACAGACTGCTAAAGGGCGTCCGTGCGGCCGAGACCGTGACAGAGGCCCTGGCGATTCGAAAGCGGTTGAGGCCGCATGAGTCGGTGGTTACGCGCGACGGTCTCTGGGTGGGCCGGCAGTGGATCAGGATCAGGCGGGACGCCGATCCGCAGGCAGGGCTACTGGCACGTGCGGACGAGATCAAGAAGCTGTGCAAGAGCATCGCCTCGAGCGCAGAGCAGGTCGAGGCACTGGAAACCACGCTGGGGGGAATCCGAGCGGAGTTGGAGCGGATTGAGGCAGGCCTGGGAAGTGCGCAGTCGGATGCAGGCGAACACCAGCAGCGCTACGCCGATGTTCGGAGCGAACTCGAGAGCGGCCGTTCGCGTCTTGAGGAATGGCTCCGGAGGAATCAGGCAGGGCAACTTCGAATCGGCGAGATTACCGAGGAACTCCGGGGCCTTGTGGAGCGCGAGGCGCGATCATTAGCTGTGTTCGAGAGTGCGCGGACACGCCGGAAGGAATTGGCTGACAAGCGGGTGGAGCTGCAAGTCCTTCGCGACGAACATCGGCGCAGACTCGATGAATCGCGTGCTCATGAGGATCAGGCTCGAGCCGATGTGCAAAACCTCTCGCTGCGTATCGAGGCGGAGAAGAGCACCAGAGAGTCGGCGGTCGGCGCCCTGGACCGGGTACGCGACCAACAGGATCACCTGCATCGGCGCCGTGGCGAGCTGGAGGCTGAAGTTCAGGCTGCCGTGGAGCCCATGGCCGAGGAACGGCGCGCACTCGAGAAACAGCTACAGGAAAAACTCAGGGTACAGGACCAGCTTCATGCCGCCCGCGGTGCGGTGGAGGATGTAGAATCGCGCTTGAGAGACTCGAAGTTCAGCCATGCCGGGCAGGAGCGCAATGTCGAGGCGGCGCGCGAGGCGGTGGAGGAGGCCCGGCTGGACGTGCGCGAAGTCGAAGTAAGGATGGATTCGGTCAGCACCGAATTGTCCGGAACTGGTTTTGATTCCGCGCAAATACTGGAGTCGCTTCCCGAGGACGCATCGGTTTCGTCCTGGGAGACAGGCTTGGAGAAACTGGAGCGGCGCATCCGATTGCTGGGATCCGTCAACCTGGCCGCCATCGACGAACTCGAGCAGCAGGCACAGCGCAAGCAGTACCTCGATGACCAGTTCGCGGATCTCGGCAAGGCACTGGCCACGCTGGAAAATGCCATCCGCAAGATCGACCGCGAGACCCGGACGCGATTCGACGAAACGTTCAAGGCCGCCAACGCAGGTCTCGCGAGACTGTTCCCCAGGCTCTACGGCGGCGGGCACGCATACCTTGAGCTTGACGGCGATGACCTGCTCACTTCAGGGGTCACCATCATGGCGCGTCCTCCGGGCAAGCGCGTGAGCACGATTCACCTGCTCTCCGGCGGGGAGAAGGCGCTGACCGCCGTGGCGCTGGTCTTCTCGATTTTCGAACTCAATCCGGCGCCGTTCTGCCTGCTGGACGAGGTCGATGCGCCCCTCGACGATGCCAATGTCGGACGTTTCGCTGAAATCGTGAGCGAGATGTCGCAACGCGTGCAGTTCGTTCTGATTACGCACAACAAGACCACCATGGAATCCATGCAACAACTGACCGGCGTTACCATGAGCGAGCCGGGTGTGTCCCGGTTGGTTGCCGTCGACATCGACGAGGCGGTTCAACTTGCTGCGGTGTAAGAATGGACTCCGCAGGAACTGTCCAGAAGACGTTGACAGGCCCTGATGACCTGGTCCGAACTGGAATTGCGCTGGGTACTGCTCGGACTTGGTCTGCTGGTGGTTCTGGGCGTTTTCCTCGGGGGGTTGATCAAGTCGCGTTTCAGGCCGTCTGAATCGCCCCGTTCGGATCCGGAAGTCTGGCCCGAGGAACCCAAGACATCCATTCCGGCAACCGGGTCGATCCAGTCACAAGAGGGCTTCGCCGCGGAATTTGAGGGAGGGGGCGGCTCACCCGAGGCCGTTGTGGACGACACCCGCTCCATCAGTGATGCCGTTGAGCAAACAGACGAGTCACAGCCTGTTGAGCCACATTCTGACGAGCCGCGGCTTGATGAGCCCCAAGCCACTCCCGGTAACGCAGACCCTGTGGCAGAGACTGAGCGGGTCGTCAGCCTGCGCCTGATACCCGGGGAAGGCGAGCGACTCGACGCCGAGCGCACCGTCCGGGCATTGCGTGAGGCGGGTCTGCAGCACGGCCCATACGAGATCTTCCACTATTGCGAGGACCGGAATGTGCCCGAAAGCGGCTTCAGCGTCGCCAACCTGGTGGAACCCGGTTCGTTCGATCTGTCCAATATTCCGGGTACCACTCTGCCTGGCATCACCTTCTTCATGGTCTTGCCCGGATCCCGCGACGCGGTCGAACGGTTCGACAAGATGATCGGCATGGCGCGCGATCTCTGCCAATCGCTGGATGCCCGACTGCTCGACGAATTGGGGAATTCCTGGAGCATCCAGGGCGAACGGTACCTTCGCGAGGAATTGATCGAATACCGCCGGCGGCGTTCCGGGATTTGACCGTGGGCGAAGCCGATTCCCAGCAAGTTGTCCTGGAACTGGCGGAACTTCGCAATCTTATCGAATCCCACGACCACGCGTACTACGTGCTCGACGACCCGGTGGTCCCCGACGCCGAATATGACCGGCTCATGCGCCGGCTACAGGACCTTGAGGACGCTCATCCGCAATTCATAACGGCCGATTCGCCCACTCAGCGGGTGGGAGTCGCACCTACGGGGGAATTGGCCGATGTCCGCCACGGTGCGCCTATGCTCTCCCTAAGCAACGCCTTAAGCGAAAGTGAGTTGTTAGACTTTGATCGCCGGGTTCGCGAGCGGCTCGAATCCGGCGGTTTGGAGATCGGTGAAATTGAATATGTCGCCGAACCTAAATTGGATGGCGCGGCTGTGAACCTGCGCTACGAGCAAGGAAGGCTGGTCTTGGCGGCCACACGAGGTGACGGCCAGACGGGAGAAGATATCACCCACAATGCGCGCACCATACCCGCTGTTCCTCTCCGGCTGCGCGGCGAGCAGTGGCCAGAGGCACTGGAAGTACGCGGCGAGGTCTTTATGCCCAGGGCCGGTTTCGACGAATACAACCGCCGCGCGCTCGAGACAGGCGGCAAGACACTTGTCAATCCGCGAAATGCTGCCGCGGGCAGCCTCCGCCAGCTTGATCCGAAGCTCACTGCCCAGCGGCCCCTCGACGTCTTTTTTTATGGCGTAGGAGAGATACAAGGCGGGCCGCCCATCGTCACGCATGGCGATACCCTGGAATGGCTACGCGAACTCGGGTTCAAGACGTGTCCGCAGTGGCAAGTGGTGACCGGCATTGGTGAATGCCTGAACTATCACGAGCGCACGGGTGAGAAGCGCAACGAATTGCCTTACGAAATTGACGGGGTCGTCTACAAGGTCAACTCGCTTCAGGACCAGGCGATACTGGGTACGGTATCCCGGGCACCGCGATGGGCCATCGCACACAAGTTCCCTGCCCAGGAAGAGCTGACGGTGGTCAGGACCGTGGAGTTCCAGGTGGGCCGTACCGGCGCATTGACCCCTCTGGCCAGGCTTGAGCCCGTCTTCGTCGGTGGAGTGACGGTGAGCAATGCCACCCTGCACAACATGGACGAATTGGCGCGCAAGGATGTGCGTGTGGGTGATACGGTCATAGTCAGGCGCGCCGGCGATGTCATTCCCGAGGTGGTCAAGGTGCTTCACGAACGCCGTCCGGAAGAGACCCGGCCCGTGTCGCTGCCCGAATCGTGCCCGGAGTGCGGATCGGAAGTCGTGCGCCCCGAAGGCGAGGCTATCGCCCGATGTGTCGGCGGGCTGGTCTGTACGGCGCAACTTCGCGAAGGGATTCGGCACTTTGCATCGCGCTTGGCCATGGACATCGAGGGGCTCGGCATCCAACGCGTTGAGCAACTCATCGAGGCTGGAATGGTTAAATCGCCGGCGGACCTGTTCGATCTGCGTGCCGAACAGTTGACTGAGCTGGAACGGATGGGGCCGAAATCGGCCGACAATCTGATTTCAGCCATCGACAGGAGCAAGACTACCACCTTCGGGCGATTTCTCTACGCGCTGGGGATTCGCGGCGTCGGCGAAGCAACCGCCGCGATGCTGGCCGCGCACTTTGGTTCCGTAGACGAGTTGGTCGACGCCGATGACGAGCGTCTGCAGGAAGTGGATGACGTGGGACCGGTGGTGGCTGCCCAGATCCGGGCCTTTTTCCGCGAACAGCACAACCGCCGAATCGTCGAACGCCTGCTGGCATGCGGCATCGATTGGCCGCAGCCTCGCGACAGCGCCGCCGGCAGAAAACCGCTCACCGGCAAGACCTATGTGCTCACCGGAAAATTCGAGGGAATGACACGTCAGCAGGCAAAGGAGCGGCTCGTGGAATCGGGCGCCAAGGTGACCGGCAGCGTTTCTAAGGCAACCGATGCAGTTATTGCCGGAGAGCGTCCCGGCTCAAAGGTGACACGTGCAGAAAAAATCGGCGTGCCTGTACTGGACGAAGTCTCCCTGCGAAATCTCCTGCGCGGTTCCGGTGAATCATAGCGAACGTCCGTTTGGTCGTGCCTCGCTTACTTCGCGACGCGCGACTGGCTGGATTCAATTTCGGTCGCGAGTTGGGCTTGTGTGAGCTTCTTTCGTTGTTTTCGCTCCTTGGGTTTTTCGCTCAGGGCTAGCGTCATTTCGATATAGGCAGATTCCTCAACGGCAAGATCCAGAAATTCGGTAACTGTGCCGACTTTCCAGCCTTTCTTCTCCAATATCG
>VYEH01000075.1:6313-15781 GCA_009843005.1 Pseudomonadota bacterium
AGGTATCCCGCCTCAAGTCTTGCCACCTATTCGCCGATAACGATCTCCGCCTGCTCCCGCAACGAATCCAGGTACGCCTCGACCTTCTGCTGCTCCACCACCGAAGTGATGTCGGCGCGTACTGCCTCGAGCCCCGGTGGCGCCCGGTCTTCCATTTCTTCCAGGAGTATCACGTGCCAGCCGAACCGCGTTTGGACCGGTTCCGTGGTGTACGTACCCACTTCCATGGAGCGGACGGCATTGGCGAAGGGCTCGACCATGGTATCGGCCGAGAACCAGCCCAGGTCGCCGCCGTTGGGCCCCGAGGGTCCGGTGGAGCGTTCCATGGCCAGTTGCGCGAAATCGGCGCCGCCGTCGAGTTCGCCGATGATCGCCGTCGCTTCCGCTTCCTGTTCAAGGAGGATGTGACGGGCCTTGTATTGGGGGCCGGACAACTGATCGACATTCTGTTCGTAGGCGTCCTGAAGTTCGATCGATGTCACCGGATTCTCGTCCAGGTACCGTGTGGCCATCAGACGGCTCAGCGTCTGCAGGCGTTGCAATTCCAGGTCGACGGCGATGTCCAGTTCGCCGGTCAGTCCGGCGTCGACGGCCGCACCCGCCAGTAGCTGGAACTGGATCATTTCCTCGATCAGGCCGTCGCGTTCTTCGTCCGACAGGTCGTCCATGGATTTCTGCAGCCGCGCTACGGCATAGGCGTCAAAAACGGAGGCGTAGAGGGGCGCACCGTTGATCGTTGCGACCCTGGCCTCGCCGAAGGGGTTGGCCGCGGGCTGTTCGGAGTCCGGCTGCTCGGCGCAGCCTCCGAGCACCAGGGCCAATACCAGAAAAGTCGCATTCGTGCAGTGTTTGTTCATGGTGATCTCGTCGTCAGTTACCGCCGGTATCCGCAGCGGTCGGGGGTTGTGCGGAAATGCTCAGGGCATGGATGTCGGTCTGCATCAACTCCCCGAGCGCCTCGAAAATCATTCGTTGCCGCTGAATGGGCCGGATATCCCGGAATTTGTTTGAAACGATCCGAACCCTGAAGTGACCCTTGCCGTCAGCGGCGCCGGCGTGGCCCACATGCAGATGACTCTCGTCAACCAATTCCAGTTGCGCCGGTTCAAAAGCGGTTTCCAGCCGTGAACGTATCAGGCGAAGCCGGTCCTTGCTCACGGCAGGACCTGTTTGAAGGGGTGCACTTCCACAGATTCGTAGGCGCCGGACTCGATGAACGGATCCGACTCGGCCCATTCGCGGGCATCCTCGAGCGATTCGAACTCGGCGATGGTCAGGCTGCCGGCAACGCCCGCGGGACTCGAGTCCGGCGCATCGATATTCGGCAGTGGGCCGGCGGTGACGAGCCTCCCTTTCTCGACCAGTTTCCGGTAGCGTTCCATGTGCGCCTTTCTCGCTTTCGCTCTCAACGGTTCGCTGTCGGGCACGTCCCGGGCCAGGATGCAGTAGAGCACGATCAACCCTCCTGGTGCTGGCTGTCGGCTGTCTTCGCGGCGATCCACGCCACCTGGACGATCACCATCAGCAGCGTGACCCCGAGCATGCCGAACAGCTTGAAGTTCACCCAGACCGCTTCGGAAAAGTTGTACACGACGTAGATGTTCGCCGCGCCGAGGAAAGTGAAGTTGCCGACCCACATGAGGTTGAGCTGCCGCCACATGTTCGGTTCCAGTTCCACGGCCTGGCCCATGAGCCGTTCGGTCAGCGTCTTGGAACCGATGTAGCGGCTGGCCAGAAACCCCGCCGCGAACAGCCAGTTCACGACCGTGGGCTTCCATTGAATGAAGATGGGATTCCGGAAAAACAGTGTGATGCCGCCGAACAGGAATACCAGGCCCCCGGAAATGAGCAGCATCCTGTTGACCGTGCGGGTGCGCAGCCACTGGTACCCGATTTGCAACGCCATGGCAACAATCAGCGCTGCGGTGGCAACATATATGTCGGCGGCCTGGTAGACCGCGAAGAAGACGATGATGGGCAGAAAGTCGATCAGGGCCTGCATGACGGTGGCGCCGCTTCCGAGCGCTGCATCTTAACGCAAGTCGCAAGTAGAATGCCCCGATGAGCCAGTTTTTTCGAATTCACCCGGACAATCCCCAGGGACGCCTGCTGGAAGGCGCGGTACGGATCGTCAGGTCCGGCGGCCTGATCGTCTATCCCACCGACTCCTGTTATGCGCTGGGTGCGTACCTCGGGAACCGGTGGGCGGCGGAACGCATCCGCCGGCTCCGCGGCAAGCGCAAGGGGCACCATTTCACGCTGGTGTGCCGGGACCTGTCGGAAATATCCACGTACGCTCGCCTGGACAACTGGGCCTATCGGTTGCTCCGCTCCCTGACGCCCGGCCCGTATACGTTCGTTCTGCGGGCGACCGGGGAGGTTCCCCGCCGCCTTCAGGATCCGAAACGCCGATCGATCGGCCTGCGAGTGCCGAATCACCCCATCGCACAGGCCCTGTTGGCGACATTGGGCGAGCCTTTGATCAGTTCCACTCTGCTGCTGCCCGGCGATGAAATCCCCCTGACCGATGCACAGGAAATCCGCGATCGCCTGGAGCACCAGGTGGACCTCATCGTGGACGGAGACTCCTGCGGCATCGAGCCGACCACGGTCCTGGACCTGAGCAAGGGCGACGTGCAAATCCTGCGCAAGGGCAAGGGAAGCGTTGACGGTTTGATGTAGCCGCAGGGGCGCCAACCGGGCTATGCTACGCTGATGCTGGACCCGCAAATCATGAGTATCGCGACCCTGATTGCGATCGTCGCCATTCCGATGATTTTCGCGATCACGGTGCATGAAGTCGCCCACGGCTGGGTAGCGCTGCACCTCGGGGATCCCACAGCCAAGTACGCTGGCCGCCTGACGCTCAATCCGATCAAGCACATCGACCCCCTCGGCACGATCATCGTGCCCTTTGTGATGGTGGTAGCAAGTTCCGGCATGTGGGCCTTCGGCTGGGCCAAGCCGGTGCCGGTGGCGTTTCAGAACCTCCGCAACCCGCGGCGCGACATGATACTGGTGGCCGCCGCCGGTCCGGCGGTCAATCTGGCCATGGCGCTCGGCTGGGCGCTGTTACTGTCGCAGCGTGCCGCATTCGATCCCGGACTGGACCTGGGAAGCGATTGGATCGTGCGTATGTGCCTGTTCGGCGTCGTCATCAACGTGCTGCTGGCCGTCTTCAACATGCTGCCGATCCCGCCGCTTGACGGCGGACGGGTGCTGGCGGGTCTGCTGCCGCCGCGTCTCGCCCATGCCTTGAGCCGCGTAGAGCCGTTCGGGTTCTTCATCCTGATCGCATTGATGTTCACGGGGGTGTTGTGGGCGATGATCGATCCGATCCGCGGGCCGCTGTTGAGATTCTTCCTGCGAACGGTTGCCGGACTCGCATGAATGACTGAAATTCGGCGCCCATCAAAACCCAGGCTCAAGCTCGTTCCGACGGCGCCGCCCATCTCCGGCGAAGCGGGCGATCCCATGCAACGCGAGATGCCCTTCGCGGTGGTGGAGGGCGAGCCGGTGACGGAACTGCCCCGGGACCTCTATATCCCGCCGCACGCACTCAAGGTCTTTCTCCAGGCCTTTGAAGGGCCGCTTGACCTGCTGCTGTACCTCATCAGGCGCCAGAACCTGGACATTCTCGACATCCCCATCGCCGAGGTCACCGAGCAGTACACGCGCTATATCGAGCTCATGCAGGACATGCAGTTCGAATTGGCGGGCGAGTACCTGGTCATGGCGGCCACCCTGGCCGAGATCAAGTCGAGAATGCTGTTGCCGCGGCCGCCGGGAGACAGCGAGGAGGAAGAGGATCCCCGCGCCGAGCTGGTCCGCCGCCTCCAGGAATACGAGCGATTCAAGACGGCGGCCGAGGACATGGACGCGCTGGAGCGCATGGAACGGGATATTGCACAGGCGGCCGCGGAGGTCGAAGGAAAGCGGTTGGTCACCAAGCCTCCGGAGGTCGACCTGAGGGAACTGGTGCTGGCGTTCCAGGATGCCGTCCGGCGGGCGGATCTGTACTCACATCATCATGTGCAGCGGGAACGCCTGTCCGTCAGGGAGCGCATGTCACAGATCCTGGACGCGCTCGAAAACACCGGGTTCACCGAATTCAGCCGGCTTTTCGACCCCGGGGAGGGCCGGCCCGGCCTGACGGTGACGTTTCTCGCCATACTGGAGTTGATCAAGGAAGCCACGGTGGACGTCGTGCAGAATGAACTCTACGGGCCCATCTACCTGCGGGCCGCCGCAGGCGCACCGGGCCCGGACAGTGCAGGCCCGGACAGCGCTGGTCCGGAAGAACAGCGCGCCTGAGCGGCAGCGATGGAAATCGCGGAGATAAAGCATGTCGTCGAGGCCGCTCTGCTTGGGGCGGGGCGCCCGTTGAACCTGGACCAACTCGGCGAGCTGTTCGCAGCCGGCTCCGGGGACGTGGAGCGGAAAACGATTCGGGCGGCTCTCCAGGAACTCGGCGACGACTACCAGGGCCGTGGCATCGAACTCAGGGAGGTCGCCAGCGGTTACCGGATCCAGATCCGCCCATCCATGACGACGCGGCTTGCGCCGCTCTGGGAGCAACGCGCTCCCCGATACTCCAGGGCAATGCTGGAGACGCTCGCCCTGATCGCCTATCGGCAGCCGGTGACCCGCGGCGATATCGAACAGGTTCGCGGCGTTTCGGTCAGCACCAACATGGTCAGGACATTGCTGGAGCGGAGCTGGATCCGCGTCGTCGGCCGCAGGGATGTACCCGGCAAGCCCGCTCTGTACGCCACAACGAAGGAATTTCTGGACTACTTCGGTCTGAAGAAGCTCGACGATCTGCCGCCGCTGTCGGAGATCCGGGATCTGGACGATCTCAACGTGTCGCTGGAGCTTCCCGAACCCGGTCAGCAGGCCGAGTTGCCGGATCAGGCAGCGCCGGAGGACACGGATTCGACCGACACCGGTGGCTGAACGCATTCAGAAGGTGCTGGCGAACGCCGGCGTGGCTTCGCGCCGGCAGGTGGAGCGCTGGATCAGGCAGGGACGCCTGGTCGTCGGCGATGTCCCGGCCAGGTTGGGCGATCAGCTCTCGGGTAACGAACGCGTCTATCTTGACGGACGCTTGTTGCATCTGCCCGCCGTGACCGGCCCCCCGCAGTGCATCGCCTACTACAAGCGCGTGGGCGAAGTCACCACCCGCCGCGACCCCGAGGGCCGGCCGACCGTTTTCCAGCAGGTCAGACCGCCGCGGTGCGGACGCTGGATTGCGGTGGGTCGCCTGGACATCAATACCGCCGGCCTGCTGCTGCTCACCACCGACGGCCAACTCGCGCATCGCCTGATGCACCCGAGCTACGAGATTTCCAGGCGATATGCCGTGCGAATCCTGGGACGGCTTTCCACAGGGCAGTTGAAGCAACTGCGAGAGGGCATCGAACTGGAGGAGGGAGTCGCGAAGTTCGACAGCATCGCGGTCCAGGGTGGATCGGGCGCCAACGCCTGGTACCGGGTCTCGCTCCACGGAGGCCGCAACCGCGAGATTCGGCGCCTGTTCGCGACGCTGAACATCCCGGTTAACCGGCTGCTGCGCACCGACTACGGTCCAGTCGCGCTTGGCGACATGCACCGTGGCATGACAAGACCTTTGACCGCGCCGGAGCTCAAGTCCCTTTACGGTGTAGTCGGATTGCGATCCGAATCCGTCAACGGCTGACTTGAAAAAAGGGCTGTTCCGGGAGATGGTAGTCGAACCGGAAGGGAAGGGGAGCGCGGCGTTGGCCAAAGTTCGACTGTCAATGCGTTCGGCGTCCGCTACGGTGTGCTTGCTGTTGATCGCCGGTGTGACGATGGCACTGGAACAGCCGAACGTTCTCTTCATCACGGTGGACGATCTCAACACCGATCTTGGGACCTACGGTCACCCGCTGGTCCGTTCGCCATCCATCGACCGATTGGCATTCGAAGGACTGCGGTTCGATGCGGCCTATGCGCAGTATCCGGTGTGTTCGCCCAGCCGGTCCAGTTTTCTGACCGGCCTGTATCCGCAGCAGACGGGCGTGGTTGCCAATGGCCCCCACTTCCGCGAGTTCATTCCGGACACCGTGACGCTGCCCGAGTACCTGGCGCAGAACGGGTATCTCACGGTACGGGTGGGCAAGATTTTCCACGCCGGGGTGCCCGGTGACATCGGTGTCGACGGGCAGGACGACCCGCAGTCCTGGGACGAGCGGAGAAATCCCGCCGGCGTCGACGTGGACTACGGACCCGACGTCAACACGATCAACCCGAATACGACGATCGGCTCCACGCTGACCTGGTTGAGCGTTCCCGGCAACGGGTCGCGTCATACCGACGCGCTGGTGACGGATGCGGCCATTGATTTGCTTGAGACCCACCATCCGGAGACAACGGGCCACCCCCTGTTTCTGGCAGTGGGCTACTATCGCCCGCACACGCCTTACATCGCTCCGGCCGAGTACTTCGACATGTACCCACCGGAGGCGATTGAAGCGCCGCCGGACCCCCCCGCCGACAGGGGCGACATACCCGTCGCTGCCCTGGCGGACCGGCCGGGTCAATTGCAGATGACCGACGCACAGAAAATCGCGGCGATACAGGGCTACTACGCCTCCATATCCTTCGTGGACACCCAGGTCGGCCGACTGCTGAATGCGCTGGATGCCGCTGGGCTTCGTGACAGCACCGTCGTGGTTTTCCTGTCCGACCACGGCTATCACCTCGGCGCCCATGGGCTGTGGCAGAAGGGCGACCTGTTCGAAGGTTCCGTGCGCGTCCCGCTGATCGTCTCGATGCCCGAAGCGCTCGGGGTCGACTATGCGCGCAGTACCGCTACCGCCTCGCTGGTGGAGCTGGTCGATCTCTACCCGACACTGGTGGAGTTGGCCGGGGTTGAGGTTCCCGCTCAGGCTGTCGGAAGGAGTCTCGTTCCGATTCTGGAAAACCCCGCAACCGCCGTTCGCGAGAGCGCGTATTCCGTGGCGTTGAGCAGGGCCGGATGGGACCGGCCCGGATGGCATTACCCGCCCGTAATGGGCGAGACCATCCGCACCGCGCGCTACCGATACACGGAATGGGCCGGCGGCATCATGGGCATGGAACTCTACGATTATCGCGACGACCCGCACGAACTGACCAACGTGGCGATCGAACCCGAACACCGAATAGCCCGTGAGCGGCTGGCGGCGGAGCTGGCAAGACGCCGGGACGAGGCCGGTGTTGCGCCATTGGAGTGATCGGCTCGCCGAATCAGACCGTTCTGGTGACCTTGGACAGGTGCGGTGGAGCGTCCGGGTCGAGACCGCGGGCAAGCGCCAGGCTGTTGGCGAAGCGGTAGAAGCATTGCGCCTGCACCAGTGGCGCAAGCAGCGCATGCGGGGATTGCGGACAGGGCAGCGCGATCGCCCGTGAATGACGGGCGCCGGCGACGAAGACCCTTGCTCCCAGTTCGACCGCATCCTCCGCCAGCCGCAGAACGCTTTCCTGCGCGGCGTCGTCCTGCGCGAATACCAGTAGCGGGAAGCCGTCGCCGACCATGGCCAGCGGCCCGTGACGAACCTCCGCCGAGCTGTGGGCCTCCGCGTGCAGGCGCGCGGTTTCCTTGAGTTTCAGGGCGGCTTCCAGCGCCAGCGCATAGCCCACTCCCCGGCCGACGACAAACAGGTTGCTGGCCGTCTTCAGGGTGTCGAGCAGGGCGCCCCAATCGCATTGCCAGGCCTCTGCCATCGCCTCAGGTACCGCTCGCAACGCTTCCAGCAGCCTGGTGTCGTTGCCGAGATAACTCGCGAACAGCGCCAGCGCGGCGAGCGAAACAAGATATGACTTGGTCGCGGCGACACTGGTTTCCGGACCTGCCCCGAGGGGAACCACGTGCCTTGCGATCCCTGCAAGCGCAGATTCCGGGTCGTTCACCAGAGCGACCACCATGGCGCCTTGATCACGCGCCATTGTTGCGTGGCTGACGATGTCGGGGCTGGCGCCGGACTGCGAAATCGCAATATAGAGCGCCCGAACCAGATTCAGCTTTACGCCATGCACGGAGGAGACGGAGGGAGCCGCCGAAGACGTTGCCAGACCCAGGCGGGGTTCGAAGAGGTACTTGGCGTAGGTGGCCGCATGATCCGAGCTGCCACGGCCGCAGGTCACCACCAGTGCGGGGTCGAACGCAGCCACCTCGTCTGCGAGCTTGCGAACGCGGGTGGCGCTCGAATCCACCAGGCGGCGCACCGCATGCGGGGCCGAGGCGGCTTCCGCAAACATCCGGGTCTGGTTATCCGGCCTGTTCATGATGATTCAACTCCCAGACTCGCTGGCCAAATGCGCGCAGGGGCAACCGGACGATTGCCACGTTTGCTATGTGTCGCCCAGGAGGCGTCGCCTGAACTCGCGGATCGAAATGCGGCTGTTGTCGATCAAGGGTTGCGCTCGAAGGCCGATTACGAAGAGATAGGCGAGGGTCGCCACGTTGATCAGCATCGCCGGGCGCAGTCCCACCCAGTCGCCCGTCATTCCAATGAGCAGCGGTACCAGAGCGCCGCCGAAGATGCCTGTGCAGAGAATGCCCGAAAATGCACCGTGGTGTGTTTCGACGGAATTCAACGCAAGGGAAAACACCATCGAGAACATCACGGAGATAAAGAACCCGATCCATGGGAATGCCGCAATGGACATCGATCGCGGGCCGAACAGCGCCGCGAGTACGCAGGTCGCCGCCGCTGCACAGGCCAGCCGTAGAAGCACTCTCGAGTCCATGATTCTCAACAGGCCCAGCCCAAATATGCAGCCAATGGACATCAGGCCCCAGAACCTGCCGACAAGCGCGGCTCCAACGGTCTGGGGATCGACACCGTGGTAGGTCTGGAGGAACTCCGACATCCACGTGGCAATGCCCTGTTCGGTGCCGACGTAACAGACGATGCCGAGGAAAAACATCCATGCCTGTCGACTGCTCAGAAGTTCCCGGTACGCACCGAAGCTCCCGATTTTCTCGTCGTCCCTGAGCGTGACCTCGGGGAGCCGCATCGGCCACACCGCCACCAGCAGCAACGCAAACGCCGCGCTGAACAACCAGTACAGCGAGACCCAGCCAAGGTCGGGAGGCGCCAGGCCGCGCAACGTATCCAGCAACGGATTGGATGCGCTCGCGTCAGGCAGACGGGTGACGAGATAGGTAAAGGCGAACGGGCTCAGAAAAGAGGCGAAGCCGAACACAAGCTGCCCGAGAACGGAAAAGAATGCGAAATGTTCTTCACCCCCGGCAGTGCGCATGAGCGGATTGATGACGACCTGCAGCATGGCCATTCCAATGCCGATGACGAACAATGACGCGATGACGACGCCGTAGGCCGGAAACAGGGAGAACACGGCCGTTCCGCAAAGCACCACGGGAAAGGCAATCAGCATCGAGCGCTGCATGCCGATGGATTCGATCATGACGCCGGATGGGATGGAGGCGATTCCGTACGC
>VYEH01000409.1 GCA_009843005.1 Pseudomonadota bacterium
AACTCGGAGTGCACGCCGCCGTTGCGGTTCAGTGCGTGGGCCAGGCACATGCGCCCGACCGTCTTCGGAGCGCGGTTGGCCACGAACCAGTTGAGGAAGTCCTCCGCGCCGGGGCCGGACACGCGGCACTTGGCGAACGCGGTCATGTCAAGCAGGCCGACATTGGTTGTGACGTTTTCCACTTCCCTGCGAACCGCCTCGAACCAGCGCGAGCGGCGGAACGACCAGTCGTCTTCTTGCGGCATCCCGTCTGTAGCGAAGAAGTTGGGCCGCTCCCAGCCGAACTTCTGCCCGAACACGGCCCCGCGCGCCTTCATGCGCCCGTAGCAGGGCGCCGTGCGCAGGGGGCGCGCGGCGGGGCGCTCCTCGTCCGGGTAGTGGATGATGAAGACGTGCGCGTAAGCCTCCTCGGTCTTCTTGACCAGGTAGTCCTTCGTAGCGTATTCCCCGAAGCGGCGCGGCTCCACGCCCAGCATGTCGATGGTCGGCTCGCCCTCCACGATCCACTCCGCCAGTTGCCAGCCGGCGCCGCCCGCGGCCGTGATCCCGAAGCTGTGCCCCTCCGACAGCCAGAAATTGTCGATGCCCCACGCCGGCCCGATGATCGGGTTGCCGTCGGGCGTGTAGGCGATGGCGCCGTTGTAGACTTCCTTGATGCCGACTTCGGCGAACGCCGGCACCCGGTTCATCGCGGCCTCGATGTGCGGCATGAGGCGGTCGATATCTTCCTGGAACAGCTCGTACTCGGCCGCGGGGTCCGGGCCGTCGACGTAGCAGCAGGGCGCGTCCTTCTCGTAGGGACCGAGGATGAAACCGCTGTTTTCCTCGCGCAGGTACCACGAGCCGTCCGATTCGCGCAGCACGCCGAGTTCGGGCAGGCCCTGGCGTTTGCGATCCTCAAGGTCGGGATGCGGCTCGGTGACGATGTACTGGTGCTCCACTGGCATCACGGGGACGTCGAGCCCCACCATCTCGCCGGTCTGACGGGCGTAATTCCCGGTCGCCGAGACCACGTGATCGGAGGTGACGTCGCCCTTGTCCGTGTGCACGACCCAGCCTCCGGAGGTCGCCTGGGTGATGCCGAGAACCGCCGTCTTGCGGTAGATCGCGGCGCCGCGCGCACGCGCCCCGGCCGCCAGCGCCTGGGTCAGGTCGGCGGGCTGGATGTAGCCGTCCTCCGGGTGAAAGATGCCGCCGACGAGTCCGTCGATGTTGCACAGCGGCCAGAGCTCCCCGATCTCCGCCGGTGTCAGGAAGCGCACGTCCACCCCGAAGGTCTTCGCGGTGGCCGCGTACTGATGGTACTCGTCCATGCGGTCGCGGTTCATGGCCAGGCGCAGGTTGCCGACCCGGCTGAATCCGACCCGCCGGCCGGTTTCCTTCTCAAGCTGTTGATAGAGATTGACCGAGTACTTGTGTACCTGGCCCACCGAGTAGCTCATGTTGAACAGCGGCAGCAGACCCGCGGCGTGCCAGGTCGAACCCGACGTGAGCTCCCCTTTCTCGATAAGCACGACCTCGTCGCCCCAGCCCTTCCTGGCCAGGTGGTACAGGGTGCTGACCCCGACCACCCCGCCGCCGATGACCACGACTCTTGCACGCGATTTCATCGCCCTGAATTCCCTCTCAGAGAAATGGCCGCGGCGTCCGGGCGAACAACTCGCGCACCAGCGGCTCGTAATGTTCCAGCGGATGGGTCCGGTACGCGGGATCGAACGACACCTGGTCCCAGCGGGCACAGAAATCGACGCATGCCTCGTAGTACTTGTGGCCGCGGTACCGGTCGCGGGCGTTGCGGTCCTCGCCGTAGTGATGCAGCCAGTAGTAACCCTGGAACAGGCCGTGGTGCCTGACGATCCAGTGGTTTTTCTCGCTGACGTACGGGGCGAGCAACGCGGCCGACGCCTCGGAGTGATTGCGCGGCGAAATCACGTCGCCGATGTCGTGCAGCAGCGCGCAGGCGATGGTCTCGTCGTCCGCGCCATCCCGCTCCGCGCGCGTGGCCGTCTGCAGGACATGATCGAGACGGCTGATCCGGTACGGAGATTCGCCGTCCATGGACCGCAGCCACGCAAGCACCCGATCGGCAAGCTCGGCCGCGTTGCGCGCGTCGTGCGCCTCCACGAGGTCGTACTCCTCGCGCGTGCCGTGATCCATAGCCGTGAACGTCACCGTGGAATTCATGGCTCGCCTCCTGCAGGTTCCGCCAGCCCGCGATCAGGGACCAACGGGCGGTTGCGCGCGCTGCCGCACATGAACCATGCGACTCTCGATCGTTTGATCGCTCTCGCCATCACATCACCCTTCGTCGTCGCCTCCGCCGGGCGCCGGCGGCCGCCGGCCCCGCCTCGGGCCTGGCCACCACCGAGAACAGCCTGGGAAAGGCGTCCCGCTTGTTCGGGATCGCCATGGCGTCCACGAAATATTCCTGGAACTTCGGTTCCACCGCCGTCTCGATCTTCTCGATTCTGCGCACCGCGGTCTCGATTTCCGCGCGGGCAGGCACGTTCAGAAGAGCGATCAGCGCCCCCATGCCCGCGGCGTTGCCGGCCGATTCGACCCGGTTGAGATCGCAGTCGGGAATCAGCCCCAGGACCATCGCGAATTTCGGGTCGATATGGGAACCGAACGCCCCGGCCAGCCGGATGCGATCAATCCTGTCGAAGCCGGCCCGGTCCTGAAGTAACCGGACACCCGCGTACAGCGCCGCCTTGGCCAGTTGCACCTGGCGCACGTCGTTCTGGGTGACGAGGATGCGCTGCGGGCCGTCGTGCAGCAGATACGAAAAAGTGCGCCCGTCGGCGACGATGCGTTCGCTGCGGGCCGCCAGCGACCCGTCGACGACGCCGTCCCCGTTGATGATT
>VYEH01000169.1 GCA_009843005.1 Pseudomonadota bacterium
GGGCTTCATGCAGCGACTGCCCTATTTTCGCGGGCGGTGTTCATGTCGCCATGATCCACATCAGCCGCCCGGCATGCCCGCGGAGAAGTACCAGATCAGCGTCGCAAGCACTCCCGTCTGGGCGACCCACCCGGTCAACATCCACCGGGCCAGGTCGGCCCTGACCTTCTCGATCTTGACTTCGAGATCGGCCCTGACCTTTTCGATCCTGAATTCGAGACCGGACCTGACCGTTTCGATCTGGATCTCAAGGTCGGACTTGACGGTCTGAACCTCAGCCCTGACCTGCTCGATTTTCACTTCGAGTTCGGCCTTGACTGCCCCAAGGTCGGACTTCGTGGCCAGGTTGACTTCGAGCAGGTGGATCTGCTCGTGCGCCAGGGCCTCGGCCTGAGCTTCGGTGAAACCGCTGGCCGTGAGGCTCTTCACGAACCGGTGGGAGTCGAATGCGACCGCTGCGGACATGACGCCATCCTAGACCCGCCGCACGGCCCCGGCAACCCGCGAATCCGGGCGTTTCGGCCACAAATGCGGCTTGACGGACCAGCCCGGCCGACCCCGCCCAGCCACGCCCAGCCCGACCGAGCCTTCCCACCCTACAAAATATCCTCCGCCAGGCTGTCGGCGACCCGGGCGGCGGCCTCGTGCACCGAGGCCCGCGCAAGGTGGGCGTAGCGGGCGGTGCTCGAGATCTGGCGGTGGCCCAGAAGCCTGGCGATCATGGGCAGGCTCTCGCCCAGGGCCAGGGCGCTGGAGGCGAAGCTGTGGCGCAGGTCGTGCAGGCGCACATCGTTGAGCCCCGCCCGCTTGCGCAGCAGCCGCCAGGCGTTGCCCAGCCGGACCAGGTGCGTGCCGGGCTTGCGCCCGGGGATCACCCACGGGCTCCCCTCATAGCGCGGCAAGCCGACCAGCACCTTCATCGCCGCGGGTGACAGCGGCACGACCCGCGGGCCCGTCTTGGTTTCCTTCAGGCGCAGTTCCCGGGCCTCCAGATCGACTTCCTCCCAGCGCAGCCCGAGGATTTCGCCGCGCCGGCAGCCGGTCAGCATCAGCAGCCGGATCGCCGCGATGGCAGCCGGCGTTGCGCCGCCGCTGTCCTCCGCCTGGTCCAGGACACGGCCGATGCGCTTGAACTCCACTTCGGTGAGGAATCGCTCCCGCTTGCGCTGCCGGTACAGCTCCACGTGGCGGCAGGGATTGGCGCCTTCGGCCAGGATGCCCCAGTCCTGCGCCTTGGTGAAGATCTGCGAGAGGGTGATGACCGCGTTGTTCGCCAGCACCGGCGTTGCGGCCAGGCGCTGGTGCAGTGCGATGACGTGCCGGCGCCTGACCGAGCCGATGCGCATCTTGCCCAGCCGCGGCACGATGTGCCGGTAGATCGCCGCGCTTCGAATCCGCACGGTCGCCGGCTTGCAGTGCACGGCCACGTACTCGTCCATGTACCTGGCCGCCATGTCCGCCAGCCTCGGGCCTGTGGCCCGTCTTGAAGTGGAGTGCTCGGGCAGCGGCTCCTGCCCGGCCTTGATCCGTGCGATCACCTGCCAGGCGCGGCGCCTGGCCTCGGTGGCGCCGATCACCCCGTGCCGGCCCAGCGTCACCCGCCTGGCGCCGTACGGACCCCGTGTCTGCACGACATACGTGCAGGTGCCCGAAGGGTAGACCCGCACCGCGAAACCGGGCAGGTGCTGATCCCAGACCAGCGTCTCGCGGTCGGACTTCAGGGCAGCGACCGTGCGATTGTTGAGACGCCGACGCTCGAACCGCGCCATGCCCGGACCGCTCCCGCCGATCCCTCGCCGACGCTAACGCCGCCGGCCCCGTCCCGCTGCCGCGGTTTGCCCTGCGACGTGCGCGGCGATGCGGTCGCCCACGCGCGCCGCGGCGGCCTTCTCCGCGTCGTCCATGACGTGCGCATAACGCGCGGTGGACTGCATCTGGGCGTGATTCAGCAGCTTGCCGATCATCGTCAGGCTCTCGCCCAGCGCCAGGGCGCGGGTGGCGTAGGAATGGCGCAGGTCGTGCAGGCGCACGTCCTTGAGCCCGGCGCGCAGTTTCACCCTCCGCCAGGTGGTCTTCAACGTCTTCAACCGGCTGCCGGAAACCTCCCCGACGATCACCCACGGATTGCCGCGAATGCGCCGGATGCCGTCGAGCACGGCCTCCACCGCCGGGGTCAGCGCCACCATGCAGGGCCCGGACTTGCTGTCGCGCAACCGAAGCTCCCGCGCGTGCAGATCCACGTCGTCCCAGCGCAGCGTCAGGATCTCGTCGCGCCGGCAACCGGTCAGCACCAGCAGGCGCAGCGCCGCGGCAGCCGGCGCGGAGATGTCGCCATCGGCTTCGCCGTCGCGCAGCGCCTGGCCCAGCCGCCGGTATTCGTCCCGGGTGAGATGGCGGTCGCGCCGGCGCAGTTTGTACTTGCGAACGGCCCGGCAGGGATCGCCGCCCTCGGGCGCGAGCCCCCACTGCCGCGCCTTGCGGCAAAGCTGCGACAACACCTGTACGGTGCTGTTCGCCACGGCCGGCCTATCGTGCAGCTCGTGCTGCAACGCCAAAACCTCGCTGCGCCGCAAGGCGCCGATGGGACGATCGCCCAGGGCCGGAACGATGTGGTTGTCGATGACCGTCCGATACAGTTCCATGGTCTTGGGCTTGCAGTTGACCGCCACGTGCGCGCGCAGGTAACGCTTCGCGACCTCGGCCACCGTGGCAGCGGATGAACCTGCCGAAAAGCGCATTTCGGAACCAGTCGAACCGCGGTTCCGGGCCACGTTTGCCCTCGAACCGGCCCGCAACGGACCCAGCGCAGGCCCGGAAACCCGATGGTTAGCGGGTTTCGACATGAGCTTGCTC
>VYEH01000324.1 GCA_009843005.1 Pseudomonadota bacterium
GCGGGGAGTCGAGTACTATGACATGCCTGTAGTTCGTTCCGTAGTGAGTCAGGCTGCGAGCGACAACTATCGTCTGGATTCGATCATCCAGGCGATTGTCGGCAGCGAGCCGTTTCAGATGAACATGAAAGGCGGGGAGCAGCCGGACCGGATCGCGTCGGACGAACCCCAGCTTTTGCCAGCGTTGGCGACCGCAGCCATCGCAAGGAGAGAGAGCCCATGAATTTCATAACCAGGAAACACATTCCCCGGCGGACGTTCCTGCGTGGCGCGGGTACCGCCCTGGCACTGCCTTTCCTCGATGCCATGATTCCCGCTGGAATCCGCACGGCGCGGGCACAGACACCTCAGCCGCCGACACGTTTTGTCGGTATCTTCGTGCCCCACGGCGCGGCGCCCGGCTACTGGGTGCCGGACAAGGTCGGTTCCGACTTCACGTTTCCGTTCATCTACGAACCGCTTGAGCCTTTCAGAAACCATGTGGTCGTGACCAGCGGGCTCTGGTGCCAGTCGGCCGAGCCGCCCCCCGGGGTGACCGGAGCCGACCATTTCGTCGCCGCCGCCTATCTGTGCGCCGACAAGCCAAAGAAAACCACGGGCGCAGACATTTATGTCGGCACGACCATCGACCAGTTGATCGCGCAGAAGATCGGTCAGAGTACTCTGCTGCCCTCGCTGCAGCTTGGCGTGGAAGACCCGGGGGCCAATTCCGCCTGCGGAGAAGGCTACAGCTGCGCGTACACGAACTCCATTTCCTGGCAGACGCCGTCCAGGCCGCTGCCCATGGAAATCAATCCCCAGGTGGTCTTCGAACGTCTGTTCGGCGACGGCGGTACCCCCGAGGAACGCGATGCGCGCAGGGAAGCGCAGCAGAGCATCCTCGATTCCATCACCGGCAGCCTGGCCCGGTTGGAGATCGATGTGGGTTACAACGCCCGCATCCGGCTCGAGCAGTATCTCGAGGACATCCGCGACCTCGAGCGGCGGATGAAGATTGCCGCGCAGGCGTCAACGGAAACTCCGGACATGCCGGTTCCCTACGGCGTTCCCGAATCCTTCGACGAGCATATCCGGCTGCAGTTCGACCTGTTGGCGCTGGCCTTCCAGGCGGACATCACGCGGGTTTCCACGCTTCTGTATGCGCGCGACCTCACCAGCCGCGTCTACCCGGAAAGCGGCACGACCGTGAGCTTCCACGGCGGATCCCACCACGCCGGCGATCCCGGACGTATCGCCGAGTACGCCAGGATCAACCGTTACCACGTCTCGACGCTGGCTCATTTCATCGAAAAGCTCAGCCAGATACCGGAGGGCGACAGCACGTTGCTGGATCACTCCCTGGTGCTCTACGGCACCAACATGGGCGACTCGAACCAGCACCTTCATTACGACGTGCCCCATGTCCTGATCGGCGGCGCATCCGGCAGGATGGCCGGCAACCGGCACCTTGCGTATCCCAGCAAGGAGGTACCCACCGGAAATCTTCTGCTGAGCGTACTGGACGCGTACGGGATTCATCGGGAGAGCATCGGCGACAGCACGGGCCGGCTCGACGGACTGATCGCCTAGTCAAGGGCGGAGTGCACCGGGGAGGATTCATGATGCTGGCGTCCAGGTGGATCACCGCAGCGTTGATGCTGGTTTCCTGGGGCACAACCAGCCACGTTGCCGCGGCCGGCGAACTGGCCGAGGCGGCCATGCGCGGCGACACGGCCACCGTCTCTCTGCTGCTCGATCAGGGGACGGATGTGGACGAGCCCCAACCCGACGGGGCCACCGCGCTGCATTGGGCCGCGTACGGCGATCATTCCGAACTGGCGGCCCTGTTGATCGATGCGGGCGCCGATGTGGCAGTCCGCAATCGGGCCGGAATGACGCCCCTGGTACTGGCTGCGGAAACCGGCAGCGCAGAAATGGTGGAACGCCTGCTGGACGCCGGCGCCGATCCTTTTGAAACGTTGCCGAACGGCGAGACCGCACTGATGATGGCGGCTCGCACGGGCGATGTCGCGACCATCGAACTGCTCATCGACCGGGGCGCGGATATTGACGCGCGGGAAACCAGGCGCGGCACGACCGCCCTGATGTGGGCCGCCGCCTACGGCAACCAGGCATCCGTGCGGGTTCTGGCTAACCGCTGCGCAGACCTCGGCCTGCGTTCCGATCCGATCCAGCAGGCACGGCGACCCTATCTGGCGCCGACGCCCAAGGAGCGAATCGACGAGTATCTGCGCGGCACGGGTCAGGCAGGGACCGCGATCGCGGTCGACCTGGGCGGTGGCGACGACACGGCCGAGACCCCTGCCAGACCGGCGGGCAGCGAAGCCGAACAGCCCGTCGTTGCTCCGGAGAGCGAAGAAACTGTCGCAGCGGATAGCGAAGCAGTCCAGGATGCCACTGGCGTGTCCGCCCGGACCGCCGAAGTCGTGGGCGATCCCACCCAGCCCGCGGACGTGGTGGGCGACTTCGGGGGGTACCGGCGCGAACGGCCCGTAACCGGAGGGCTCACTGCCCTTGTTTTCGCTGCCCGCCACGGCGATATCGGAACGGTTCGCGTCCTGCTGGACGCGGGCGCCGATGTGAACCAGGTCACCGAATACGGCTGGACGGCGCTGCTGACAGCAACCCAGAACCGCTATTACCAGCTCGGCAAATACCTCCTCGAGCGCGGAGCAGATCCGGCCATCGGCAACACGGGCGGCTGGACGCCTCTGTATATCGCGACCGACAACCGCAATATCGAGAACGGCGACTACCCGACGCGTCAGCCGGACATGGATCACATGGAGTACATCGCGCTGCTGCTGGACCACGGCGCCGATCCGAACGCCCGCATGATGTCCAGCACGGAG
>VYEH01000152.1:0-1018 GCA_009843005.1 Pseudomonadota bacterium
ACATCGATGCGGAGTTCGATCGAACATTTCTAGGGCAATTGGAGTCGGGCGACGTCGATGCGTTTACCGCCTATACCGATGAGACGCTTGAGTCGCGGGGGCTCGGGACGCATGAGATTCGCACCTGGGTGGCGCTTGCCGGGGTTGCCAACGGCGCCAGGGCAACAACGATATTCTATGAACCGGTCGTCGAATGGGCCACAGGATGCGCCCTGCTCCACTATGAATGACCAATCCCGCGAATAGCTGCACCCGCAAAATGTACCTTGTGTACACGGGATAAACGACATGAAACGATACCAGCTGTTGTTGATTTGCCTGCTCGCTTCCCTTTCATCCGAGGCCCGGGATGACGAGCGGCTGGCCCTGTCCCGAGACGCCGCAGCGCAACTCGGCCAGGAGCTGAGCGCTGCGCTGCTGACCGCGCTGGGAACCGACGGTCCCATTGAAGCCATCGCGGTCTGCAGCGTCGAGGCGTCTCCCATTGCGGCGCGGCTGTCCGAGCAGACCGGCGCGGGCGTGGGCCGCACGGCGCTGAGAATCCGCAACCCGGATAATGCGCCGGACGTGGCGGCTCGCGAGGTAATGGAGGCGTTTGCCCGCGACCTGGCCGCGGACGCCACTGCGCCGCCGGAGCATTTCGAGACAAGGCCCGACGGCAGCGCCCGTTACATGAGCGCCATCGTCGCGCAGCCCCTCTGCGTCGCCTGTCACGGATCGGAAATCGCACCGGAAGTCGCCACAGCCATCGCCGGGCACTATCCCTCGGATCAAGCGACTGGATTCGCGGTGGGGGACCTCAGGGGAGCCTTCATTGTCGAATGGCCAGCCTCGGAGGCGCAGGGTCAGTAGCGCTGAATTTACGGGTCGATGCCGCGTTCGCAGAAGCGATCGGAACCGCGGGTGCGGCAAATATCGGGCCGATACCAGCGGCGTCGTGGCTACAGATTGACCGCAGCGCACATCTAAAAATAAACATAAGTTAAGTCAAATTTTCCGCCAGCACGCGTAAGCTTCA
>VYEH01000152.1:1028-2847 GCA_009843005.1 Pseudomonadota bacterium
CACGCGTGCTGCGCCTACCGTGCCCGGTTCGGGCGGAGCATGAGATTCCAAGGCAAGAGTGTGCGGGTCCAGGCACGAACTTGCGCGTGCGGGGCACAGGAGTGCGGGTTCCGAGGATGACGCCAGAAAGAACACGAGCCCGGAGAGGCTGGCCACGCCGCCTGCCCGGCATCTGCCTCGCCCTGTGGGCCGGCCTGGCTTGCGCACAAGCGCAGGACGCCCGTACCAGCGTCGAACGCAAGGTCAGCGAGATCGCCCGAACCTCCACGCCCCCGACGCTTGACGGCAGGCTGGACGATGCGGTCTGGGCGCAGGCGACGGTCATCGAAGACCTGCACCAATACGACCCGGTCGAACACGGCGAGCCGACGGAAACGTCCCGTTTCTACGTGCTCTATGACGACGACAATCTGTACGTGGGCGCACGGCTGATGGACAGCAACCCGGCCGAAATCGATGCCCGGCAGCTCATCCAGGACCAGTCGGTGGAGGTCGACGACCGCATCGAGGTGGTCATCGACCCCTTCAACAATCTTCGGACGGGATACCGGTTCCAGATCAACCCCAACGGGATCCGCCGCGACGGCATCTACGAGGGGCCGACCGAGATCAACGAGGAATGGGACGGCATCTGGGCTGCCGAAGCCAGAATCGATGAACAGGGATGGACCGGAGAGATCGCGATTCCCTTCAAGACGCTCAACTTCGACCCGGACAACCCGGACTGGGGCTTTACCGTGGGCCGGGTGATCCCGCGCAGGAACGAGAAAATCGCCTGGACCTCCTACGACCGGGAGATCAATCCGGCCGCCGCCGGAGTCCTCACCGGCTTCTCCGGCCTACAGCAGGGCAAGGGTCTGGACATCGTCCCGTCGGTCAACGTGGGCGGCCGCAGGGACCACATGACGGCGGCCGACAGCTCCCACGCGGACCCGTCGCTGGACCTGTTCTACAACGTCACGCCCTCGCTGACCGGGGTGCTCACGCTCAACACGGATTTCTCGGACACGGAAGTGGATGACCGGCAGGTCAACCTGACCCGGTTCCCGACATTTTTCCCTGAGAAAAGGGATTTCTTCCTGCAGGATGCCGACATTTTTTCATTCGGTCTCAAGGGCAATGACAACAACAACCGCAATGGCATTCCCTTCTTCTCCCGACGCATCGGCCTGAGCGACGCCGGCCGGCCCGTGGACCTGGACGTCGGCGCCAAGCTCACCGGGCGCGCCGGCCGCTTCAACATCGGCGCACTGGGCGTCACTCAGGCCGGTTACCGGGGCCGCAACGGATACGTCGAAGAGGACGAACTGTTTGTCGGGCGCGTTGCGGCCAACGTGCTGGAGGAATCCAGCCTGGGGATGATCGTCACCCAGGGCGACCCCAGATCGAATCTGGACAATACACTGATGGGTGGGGATTTTCGCTACCGCAATACCCGCCTGCCCGGCGGACGGGCCCTGGAAGGCGCCGTCTGGTATCAACAGACCGATACCGAGGGCATGGATACGGATCAGTCGGCGTGGGGATTCCGCGCGGCGCTGCCATCCAGCGAAGGCATCAATGCAGCCATGGATCATGAAGTCTTCCAGGCCAATTTCAATCCGGCCCTGGGGTTCGTCAATCGCGGAAACATCGGCCGGACCAGAATCTGGGGCGGGTATCGGCACAGGCCCGACGGCCACGATTGGATCCGCTATCTCCAGGTTTTCCTGTCCTGGCAGGAGTTCTGGAACGCTTCCACCGGTGAGTTGGAGACCCGAAACGTCTGGGTCAGGCCGTTTCGCCTGGAAAACCCCCGCGGCGCCCGGTTCGGGTTTAT
>VYEH01000366.1 GCA_009843005.1 Pseudomonadota bacterium
CAGTTACCGCGCTCGGCAAAGGGAATCGTCAGGTCGAAACCGGCTTTTGTGCTAACACTGGCGCTACCCATTGACGGGTCGACGGGCGGCAGGCGCATGCCCTTGAGCACCACCAGGTCGCGGTCCGCCTGGAAGCGGGACGCCAGTGCCCAGTCCATCTGCGCATCGTCGAAAATATCGATGTCCCCGTCGACGACGAAGACGTGCTTCACGTTCATGAAACTGCCCAGTACGGCAGCAATGGCATTGCGCGCGTCGCCGGGCGAACGCTGTTTCAGGGCGACCCGCGCATGGAAGCATCCGCCGCTGGACGTGGTCGCGTAGACGGCCACCGGGTGGCGCTCTGCCGTGGCCAGTGCGCCCCACAGGCCCAGTTCAGCCTTCAACGCCACCAATTGGGCCGTATCCGTACAGCTCATGTGTCGACCGGCGATGGATGTCGTCTGGAACAGGGCGTCCTGGCGCCGCGTCATAGCCGTGAGATGAAAGACCGGGTTTCGCTTGACACCCCCGTAGTAACCGAGGAATTCGCCGTACGGGCCCTCATCCTCCACGTGACCCTCCGGACTCAGGTAACCCTCCAGGACGCATTCGGCATCGGCGGGCACCAGCAGATCGTTGGTGACGCACTTCACGACCGGCATGGGTGCGCCGCGCAGCTTCGCCATCAGCTCCAGTTCGTCGCCCGGCGCGCGCATCGCACCGGTAAAGTGATCGATGGGATGGGCGCCCAGTACAAAGCTTACCGGTAACGTGCGGCCCGCCTGTACCGCGTCCTCGTAGATCGCCTTGAGATCGCTGGGCGCATTCAGGTCGACACCGCAACTGCGCCGCCCGCGCAGCATGAGCCGCCGGCAACCGACGTTGTACAGACCCGTGGCGGGATCGGCCACGACATCGATGGGCGATGACAGGTAGGGCGCTCCATCCAGGCCGTGCTGAAAGGGAACCGGCAGTCGAGTCAGATCGGCCGCCTCGCCGGTCAGGACCTCCTCCTGAACCGGTGCATCGCCCGCGGCAACTTCAACGAGTGGTTGAGCCACTTTCAATCGCGATCGGATTTCGTCCAGAAGGTCACCCAAACCGACTCCAAACGCTATGGCAATGCGGGATCTGGACCCCATGACATTGCCGACAACCTCCACCTTCCCGGTTCCCACATCGGTGAACAGGACCGCCTTGCCATTGCCCTCCATGCGCTCTGCGATAACCGCCGGCTGGATCGACTCGGTAATGGTTTCCAGTTCGCCCGCCTGCTCAAGGTCGGCGATGAAGCGCCGCAGCCGGAATGCTTCGGCGTCGGCACCGGTTGCGGCGCGGAAGGTTTCTATCGGGGTCGCCATGGGTTACGCATCCGGTGGATCGGTCATCGCCCGCACGGCGTCGACCAGCAGGCCTTCGTTGAGCGCGAAGGACCTGACGGTGTTGGTCCGCCAGCCGGCCTTGTGCATGGGCTCGTCGGTTGCGATGACCTGCGCCTCCTCGATGCTGTCCACATTCAGCAGCATCATGCCTTCCTGCCGGGGAGTGCCCTCTTCGAATGGCCCAGCCAGCAGCAGCTTGTTCTGCTCCTCCAACTGCCAGAGGTAGACAAATGCCCGCCGGCGAGCTTCATCCAGTTCCGGTGTGCCGCGCATCTCCAGCATCCGGCCGGTGGGTTTCATGAAGACGCCGTACAACCTGATCCCGGGCTGCCGCGTGCGAAGGATTTCTTCCAGTGACGTTTCCTTGTCAACCATGGCTCGCTTCCCCAGGATGCGCCGTCGCGCCTAAGGCGCTTCCCCGGCGATGGTGCAGTTGTACGGCTTGATCTCCTCTCCAGGCACCCAAGCGTAACTCACGCTACCAAGAAATGCCGGCCCGACGTAGGTCGCCGGATCCCTCGCGGTCGCCTCCCAGGTCATCGCGGTGTTGTCCTCGTTGAAGGTCAAACGCTCAACCAGCGTGTACTCGTCGCTCTTCGGCGTACCGAACTCGTCCACGTACGGCCAGCTGATACCTGTCGTTTCTACCAACAGGGTCTGCCCGTCCCAGCGTCCGACCGAATGGCCCATGGGCGAATCTTCCGGATCTTCCTCCGCCGCCACCGATCCCATATGGATCGTTCGCAGCCCGTCCCACTGCTCGATGCGCATCAGGATCTGCCCGTCGCCTTCCTCCAGCGCAATGGGAAACGGCGTATCCATGACCACCGGCATGCCCGGCGCAATGCAGCGCAAGGCTGGATCGTCAGTGACCGGATCCCAGGCCGCCACGGCAGCCAGCGCCGCCTCGGTCAACGTACGCTCGGGGTCACGGTCTTCCGGACCGCGCGCCCGGGTCCAGACGCGGTAGATGCCGTTGGGGTCATCGCCGCCGATCCCCGCGGCGGCTGCCGACCCACCGCCACCGGCTCCGGTAGCCCTGTCCGTCAATCCGAGTCGCGCTGCAAAACCCGGATCGAGGAGAACCTCTTCGCCACTGGGCATGATCATGTTGGTTGCAAGCACCTCGTTTCGTCCGAGGCGCGAAAATGCACCGACGAATCCGACGCGGTCGCCCACGCTGACCGACTCGGCGAGCCCGAGTCGCTGCAGCGTGTTAACGGGTGCGGTCTCGATGTTCCATACTTCTCCTTCGCCGGTCCGTATCCTGAAGCCCGTGTGCGGATTGATCCAGAATGTCTCGATGATTTCGCCCGTGATTTCCCCGACATTGTCCGTGTCGTAGAAGGCGCTGAACGCATGGTGCGCCGAGGCAGCGCCCGCCATGAAGAAAGTCACGGCGAGAATGCCCGAACGATTCATGATTTGGTCTATATGGACGCCTCCCGATGACCAAGTCCGCGTAGAGGTGGTGGATTTCAG
>VYEH01000229.1 GCA_009843005.1 Pseudomonadota bacterium
GTGTTGCGGCCTGCCGGATGGGGGCGTCTTTGGTGCGGGCATGGCAAGTCCCGCGGAGTTGAACGGGCACTGTGGCGAAATGATCGCAAGCATAGGACTACCGGAAACGATTCGCTCCAGGGTGGCCAGGGTCGGTCAGGACAGGGAATGCATTGTCGAGGACTATGGTGCGCTGATTCATGCCGGGCTCTCCAACCTGTATCTGTGTGAAGGCAACCCGGGACCTGCCATCAGACTCGAGGTCTCAAGGAGAATCGGTGACGAAGCCTCGCTTACGCAGGCCATGCGCAAGAGCCTGATCGACAATCTGAATGCGGGAGGAACGCAGCAGATTGCTCTGGGCGGTGTGTTCAGGATCCCCGGGGGCCGGGTTCGGGCACACGTCATGCCGGACTACGACTGCATCGGGTTCGAATACTTCGACGAAGACAGGAACGAAGCATTCAGAGACTTCCTGCAGTTCTACGAAATGGGACCGGATCTGCTTTGTTTCTCCGTCTTGTGGACCGGAGACCCGACAGGAACCGGCCTGCACCTGCGCGCCTCCGGGGAGCACACCCACTTCTATGCCAGGGACGGGAAACAGGAGGCGGGCCACTACCACGGCGACGTGACGCCGCAGGCGGTGGCCTACGAGGGCTACTTCCATCCGGCGGACAAGGTTTTTCGCATCAACGATTTGGAGAGTTGACAGATGAACGATTTTGCAAGGCCCACAGTCGTGGTCGTCGGCGCCGGGGCGATGGGCTCGCTGTTCGGCGGCCTTCTCACCGAAGGAGGGATTGACGTGACACTCGTGGACATCTGGCGGGAACACGTCGACGCGATCAACGAAAATGGCCTGAGAATGGTGGGCCACGGCGGCGACCGGATCATTCCTGCCAGGGCGACAACGGATCCGTCAACCATCGGCGGGGCCGACGTGGTGTTTTTCCAGTGCAAGGCAACCTGCAATGCCGATGCCGCGGCGAGCGTCAAGCACCTGTTCGACAACGGTCGAGCGGTTGCAGTCAGCTTTCAGAACGGTCTCGGTAACGAGGAAGAAATCGGGAGTATTCTCGGGGAAGGCAGGATACTTGGCGGATTGACGGCCCAGGGCGCGAATATCGAGGCGCCCGGCGTTGTCCGCAATCATGCCGAGCTGCCGAGTTTCATCGGCGAAATGAACGGCGGGGTGTCGGGTCGAACAAGGGCGCTGGCGTCGGCGTTCTCCGCGCACGGCCTGCCGACCGAGGCCAGCGAGAACATACGCCACGACATCTGGAAGAAGCTCATGGCCAATATCGGCGTTTCAGGCACGTCGGCCGCTCCCAACCTGCCGCTGGGGGGGATCGTTCGGGTACCGGAGCTTGCAGCCATCGCCTATCGGGCGATCGACGAAGCGCTCACGGTCGCGAAGGCGGAAAACATCGATCTCGATCCGGACGACGCCCGGGAAGTGTTCCACCAGATCACCTCGGGCACCCCGGGAAACAAGTCAAGTCTTTGCGTGGATGTCGTCAACGAGCGCCCGTCCGAAGTCGACTACATCTACGGAGCCGTCATGAAACTCGGTGCGAAGCACGGCATCGACACGCCTGTTCTGCAGACGATCTCGGCCGTAATCAAGGGGCTGCAAAGTCACTACGGGGCATGATCGAAGGACGGCCCGAATCCTGACTCCGCGAGTTGACCGGCCAACCTTGCACCGGAGAGAGCGCGTCAGGTTCCGGGTTCGGCCCTCGGATCGTAGCCATGGTGGATTGACAGACCCATGGCTTCGGCAATTCGCTCCCACGGAATCAGTTTGTAGTTCTGCCGCGCTTTCGGCGTAATGTTTCGCCCGTCCTGCACGACGAGAACGCCATTCGGAAACGTGGCGCCCAGATTGGCGCTCGTGACATCCAGGCCATCGGTTTCCGATGCGCCGTCGATACCCGATGCTTCGTCCGCCACCACGAAAAAATGCCCGAGGAACGCGTTGTCGCCTTGCCTTTCGTACACGGCGTAGTTGTCCGCGCCCTGATTGGATGCAATCAGGTACCCTTCGCCGTTGCCGCTGTAATAGATGGCCAGGCCCTCGACATCGGCTGTCAGGTTTCCGTCTTCGATGCCGTCGACAAGCGTGCGTTCCGAACCGCTGTCGGGCTCGGCCGAGTACTTCCATATGCCCCTATTTTCCTCTCCGATATACAGGTCGCCCGTTTCGTCGTCAGCGACGCATCCCTCGGTTTGCGAACCGACGCTGAACTCCCGAACCAGTTCCGCGCCGACCCTGCCGGCGCCCGAATCGAACAGCCGCCACTGCCGGACCAGTCCGTCGGTATCGTTGACGATGACATGGTATTGCCCTGTTCCCGGACTGCGGTACATGCACAGACCGTACGGATCGGCCATGCCGGTGGGAATGACGCCGTCGGCGACATCGACCAGGGTTCGAGTCGGCCGATCGACCATCCAGATCCCGATACTGTCCGTCGAGCGGTTGCTTCCGGTCACTATATCCGCCGGTTCGCCGTCGAGCAGGAATCCATAGCGGATATCGGCATTGTTTATTCGGCCGTCTTCGCGAGCCTGCAACAAGTTGCCTTCCAGGTCGTAAACGTTGATGCCACGCTGCTTTTGCGTGCCGATCACAACGCTGTGCGCGACGTCGGTGGGATGCACCCAGATCACCGGATCATCAGCCGCATCGCCGAAGCTGAACACAGGCGCCGTTTCCACGGTCGGCATCACCGTCACCGTATCGAGCGCCAACAGCCCCGTCGGATCGTGGGGCGCGCCGGCTCGCAGACCGAGAGACTCCGAGATCCGTTTCCACGGCACGATCTTGTAGTTCGTGGGCTCGCCGTCATTG
>VYEH01000181.1 GCA_009843005.1 Pseudomonadota bacterium
GACTTGGTCATCGGGAGGCGTCCATATAGGATAACCATGGCTTCGCAGTTTAACGCACCGATCCTGATCCCGCACGGATCGGATCCCCAAGCGCTGCAACGGATTTCACTGTCAGGGGACGAGGCGCGCGCGTATTACGATGAAGCCTGGCTTCAGCGACTCGTTTTCGAACACGCCGAAACGCTGCCCATCGACGAAATCGACCGTGCTTACGCCGGCGCCGTGCCCATCTGCACGGAACTGTGGACACCGGCCGGCGCCATCGATGTGCTCTACGCCACGCCTCAGGGCAAGCTCGTCGTGCTCGAAGCCAAACTCTGGCGCAACCCTGAAGCCCGCAGAAAGGTCGTTGGACAGGTGCTCGACTACGCAAAGGAACTCAGCCGATGGACGTACGAGGACCTGCAGCGAGAAATCAACCGCGCCACCGGTAGCCACGGGGACGCCTTGCTCGACAAGGTCGTCGAGGCATCCGGCGACATGGACCGGACCGCTTTCATCGACGAAGTCTCACGCAGCTTGCGTCAGGGCCGATTCCTGATCCTGATCTGCGGCGACGGGATTCGCGAGGGCGTGGCCATGATCACCGACTTCATCCAGCGTCACGGCACGCTGCAGTTCACGTTCGGGCTCGTGGAGATGGCCGTGTACCGGATGCCGAACAGAGGATTGCTGGTGCAGCCGCGCGTGCTGGCCCAGTCGCTGATTGTCAAGCGCACCGTGGTCAGCCTCGAGTCAGAGGGCCTTGTCGCGCTGGACGAGGACGAGGCGGAGGAGGATCTGGACGATTTCGCGAAGTACTGCCTCCGATTCTGGACAGAGCTGATCGATAGGCTCAAGCTGGACGATACCTCCGTTCCGCGCCCGAAACCGACACGCGGAGGCACCTTATTCCTAAAGATGCCGAAGGGATCCGGCGGGGCCAGGCTCATACTGTACTGTCTGAAGAAGGACGAGCAGGTCGGCGTTTTACTCGTATTCAGCCCCGGGCCCTTGGCCGATCGGGTATTCGAGAGCCTGCGCGAGGACCGACGCGAGATCGACGAGGAACTGGAAGTGCCGATTCAATGGACGCCCGAGGACGTTGAGGACGGCAAGCACCGCGTGCAGGCGTACAAGAATTTCCCCGACATCCGCGACCCGCGATACCGGGACGACATCATGGCGTTTCTCGCCGACCGCGCCAACCGTTTCGTGAACGCGTTTCGCGCCCGCATTGAACGAATCGTCGAGGAACTTTAGAGTCCCGAAGACACCCACAGGTGCACCTCTTCCAAGACCGCCCGCGTGGTAATCAGAGTTCCAGATCGTATTGGCCCTGCTTCGGCTCGGGCGTTTTTTCCGGTAACGGTTCGACTGGCTGTTCCGCAGGCTGATTGGCCGATGGCTCCGGCGGTGCGTTCGACCGGTCCGGTCCGTCCTTTTGTCCGAACAGACGGTCGAGCACCCCCGGTTCGAACCGATCTGCCGGCCGCTCGACCGCCGCGCCGATGCCTTCGAGCGCCGCCACCCGTTCCCCGGTCGCGGTCTCCAGATGCTCGCGCAACGCCTCCGCGTCGTCCGTCACCAGGTCCGCGCGATTCCTCGCCCGGCTGATCTCGACATAGAAACTCTTCTGGGTGCTCAGGTGCGGGTGGCGCGATTCCATCACCGCGATCACGTTGTCCACGGTCCGGCCCTGAAACGCGTGCACGGTCGATGCCCAGGCATGGTCCAAATGACGCAACTGAGAATCGCCCCGGCGCAACGTCAGGCTGCGTCCGTCCTCAAGCCTGAACCTCACGCGGTCCCGGCCGATCGAGGTCACCTCGGCCGTGTGGCTGTTCACAAGGCCCATTCCGTCATGGTTTTTCGTCCACCGGATGCGGTCCCCGGCGCGCAGCTCGAGTGCTCCCGAACGGTAGACTTCCACCGCGCCCCGCTTGGCCGCGACCCATCTCGGGCGCCACTCGACGTGCTGTCCGTCCGGCGCTTCGAGAAGCACTTTCCCCACCCGGTCGTCCACTGCCGCCACCCGGCGCTCATCGCCTTTCTCCACCCCGAGAGTCTTGAACGCGCGGTGGAACGACACGAGGTCCCCGGATGAGTAGTTCCCCGCCAGCATCTTCTCGGCCTTCGTGTAGCTCCTGGAGACCAGCCGCTCGGCCTCGAGCCTCGGCCCGTGAATCGCCCCGTCCCGCGCGAGCCTTTCGCGAATGTAAACGTTGATATCAGCGCGTAGCGCATGACTGGGCGCCATGAGACCCGCGCGCGCTCTCGTTTCAGGGTTAAGCTTCAGCCATCGCGCCGCCGCGGCCCCGGGCAGGTAGTCGGGATTGACTTGCGCGACGCGGTTTCCGAGTTTTTCGAATGCCTCCTTCACGTTCCCGGCGAGACTTGCCCGCACCGCTTCCTTAAGCTTCGCGTCCTTCTGGCGCATGATCTCGTCCAGCACCGCGGTCTTCAGGCCCGCCCCTGCAGTTGCGAGAACGGCTTGCCGGCATCGACCGCATCGAGCTGTTTCCTGTCCCCAACCAGCACTACACGGGGGATACGCAGTGTGTTGGCGATCTTCAGCAGATCCCGCGCCTGTACCGTGGACGCCAGCGAGCCCTCGTCCACCACCAGCACGGTTTTTCGGAACGCCCGTCTCATGCGCTTCTGTCCGGATCGGGTCAGGCGCCCGGCCGCAACGCCGGCGTTGCGCGCCAGGAACCGCTGCAGCGTCTCGGTCTCGATGCCCGCTTCGGGCCCCAATGTTTTCGCCGCCGAGGCCGAGGGGGCCAACCCCATCATCCTGAACCCGTTCTTCGCCGCCAGCACACGAGTCCGGTCCAGCATCGT
>VYEH01000328.1 GCA_009843005.1 Pseudomonadota bacterium
GAGCGGGACAGCGGCATCCGCAGGGAATTCTTTCCCGTCGGTGAAGAGGCCGTTTTCACGGGCTTTCCATCCCGGCGGGGCGAGCCCAGCATGAGGCCCATTCTCGCGCGCCTGAGTTCCGGTCAGACCATCGTGATGGAACGCCAGCGAGTGGAACGATTGGGATTGCTGGACGAACTCGCGGAGCGGCCGGCGCTGGACAGCGGGCAGGTCGAAGAGGCGATCCGGAACGCGAACGGAATCTTCCGCGTCTGGTCCAATACCGGCAGAACACAGGTTCGGCCTCCGGGCGCCGAGTTGCCGCTGACGGATGCGGCCCGGGCGGCGAAGGAGAGTTGGGTTCAGGAAGAAGACGACCCCCTCTTGCGCTGTGAACCGGCCGGCCTGCCCGAAGCCATGTTGACGCCGTTTCCGATGGAAATCATCGACAACGGCGACACGATCACCGTCTGGCTTGAGGAATGGGACAACGACCGAACCATCCATATGCGCGGCGATGCGGACCGTGAGAACCAGGCTTCCTCGCATCTCGGCTACTCCGTCGGCCGCTGGGATGACGGTACCCTGGTGGTCAACACCACCGATATCGACCACCCGTTCATGGATGACGTGGGTACGCCGCTGAGCAGAGTGGCTGAAATCATCGAACGCTTCGAAATGAGCGAAGACGAAACGCGCCTGGACTGGTCGGCGACGGTCGTGGACCCTGAAACCTTCACCGAGCCGGTTGCGCTGCCGATCGTGCACTTCGAGTGGCAACCGGGGACGCAGATCAAGCCCTATGACTGCACGGTGTATCCCGGCTGACACGCCTGAAGATCGCGGCATCGCAAAATTCGGCAGGCGCCGATCACGCGTAACAAGGTTATAGAATGGCTGCGCCATGCAGCCTGATTCCCACATCGTGGTATTCGACGGGATGTGCAACCTTTGCAGCTCCGTCGTCGATTTCATCTCCGCGCGGGATCCGCGCAACGCGTTCACGTACGTTCCCATGCAGTCACCGCGGGGACAGCAGTTGCTGAAAGCGCATGGAGTATCGATCGAGCAGGTCGACACGTTTCTGCTAATAGGTAACGGCGACGCGCTTGTCAGGAGCGACGCGGCCATCGCCATCGCCGCGGAACTCAGGCGCCCATGGAATCTGCTGACGGTTTTGCGTTTCGTGCCGGGGCCGATCCGCGATTGGGTCTATTCCCTCGTGGCGAGGAACCGGTACCGGTGGTTCGGGACACGCGCCACCTGCAAATTGCCGGAATGATGATCGCACCTGCCCTGTAGTATCACTTTCACCGCTATTCCAATGACAGTTTCACCAGCCCCCTAATGCCACTTTCACCACTTCCCTGCTTATACTCTCACCATCTCTCCGGAGCATACCCAATGAACAGATGCAAACTTTTCCTGGTTCCCATCGCGGTCCTGCTCGTTACTCACCAGGCGAGCGCGCAGAACATCGTGCTGATTCTCTCGGACGACCAGGGCTGGACCGGCACCTCCGTGCGGATGGACGACCGCGTGGCGCAGTCGGCGAGCGACCTGTACCGGACTCCGAGCCTCGAGCGCCTGGCTGCCGAGGGCATGAAGTTCTCCAACGCCTACTCGCCGGCGCCGAACTGTTCGCCCACGCGGATGAGCATCCAGACCGGCAAGACGGCGGCGCGGCTGGGGGCTACCGACATCATCGACGTGGTGGCCGACGAGAACGGGGTCGCCAACATCCAGGTGTTCCACGACACCATGTACTTCAACAAGCCGATGATCGTGCCCTTCCCCGTGAGCGACATCGCGGACGAGGAGACGACCATCGCCGAGTTGCTCAAGCAGCACGACCCCGACTACGCCACCGGCCATTTCGGCAAGTGGCACATGGGCGGGGGCTCGCCGCAGCGGCACGGCTACGACGCGCATAACGGGCTTACGAGCAACGACGAGGGGTTTGCGCCCCAGCCCGACGCGAAACGCAGCGACGAAGTGACGGCGGACGCGGTCGCCTTCATCGAGGAGCAGGCGCAGGCCGACCGACCCTTTTTCGTGCAGGTTTCCTACTACGCGGTGCACACGCCGGTGCGGGCGCGGCCGGAAACCCTGGCGAAGTACAGCGACTACCTCCTCCAGAAGGATTTCGGCATGTTCGGGGACCAAACGCATACCAATGCGGCGTACGCGGCGATGACCGAGGAAATGGACCAGGGCGTGGGGCGTATCCTCGACACGCTGGACCGTGTCGGCGTTGCCGATGACACCTACGTCATCTTCACCTCCGACAACGGAGGCGAATCCGACAACCCAGTGACGAACAACGTGCCTCTGGCGTGGGGCAAGACCCATGTCTGGGAGGGTGGCATCCGTGTGCCGTTGTTCATACGCGGCCCCGGCATCGAGGGCGGCACCCAGAGCAATGAGCCTGTCGTCGGCTACGACTTCATGCCGACGATTGCCGACTGGGTGGGGGCCGCCGACCGGCTGCCGGGCGATCTGGACGGGGGCAGCCTGGTTCCGGTTCTTGCGAACGGCGGCGGCGGGTCGGTGGACCGGCCCACGGAACCGCTGATCTGGTTCTACGGCGCCTACCGCAACCAGAAGCACGTCACGCCCCAGGCAGCGATCCGGCGCGGCAACCACAAGCTCATCTGGGAACTCGAGCCGGACCGGACGTACCTCTACGATCTGGATATGGACCTGCGCGAGTCGACCGATCTGTCGCGGTTCCGGCCGGAGGTCGCCGAGTCGATGTTCGCGGAGCTCAAGGCGTACCTTGACGACGTTGGAACGAATCTCCCGACGCCGATTCCCGACTACGATCCGGCGCTGGGCGGCGGG
>VYEH01000435.1 GCA_009843005.1 Pseudomonadota bacterium
GTCAACGTCTCCGGGGCCTGTCGAGTTGCCGGAGGATCCGTACAAGATATGGATGGCGGTGGACGTGCCGAGAAATGCCTGTCCTGCCGACTACCGGGGAACGCTGACTGTAAGAAGTTCGGACGAGGATGCCGCGAGCGCGCAATTCGACCTTAACCTGACGGTCCTGTCCCTCGACCTGGGGGCGCCAGCCGAATGGCGGTTCGCGCTGGACATATGGCAGCACCCAGAACGGGTGCTCGCCCTGTACAACGATGCCCATCCCGAGGCGCCCATCGTCCGCTGGTCGGACGGGCACTATGGACTCCTGGAAGACGCCTACAGGCTGCTGGCCGACACCGGGCAAAAGGCCGTGACCGCCACCCTCAAGGACGGCACGTTCGGAGCGCCGGGGATGGTTCGTTGGGTCCGGGTGAGCGAAAGCCGGGACGAATGGAGATTCGACTTTTCGGTGTTCGGCGCCCACGTGGAGAAGCTCGCGACCTGGGGCATCGATCAGCGCATCGACGCGTACGGAATTCTTGGTTGGAACCGGGACGAAATTCCGTACTGGAGCGAGGAACTTCGAGCCGCGCGCATTCTCCGTGCCCCGGCCGGGTCGGCAACTCACTCGACCGTGTGGAGCGAATTCCTGACGCAGTTCAGGACCTACCTGAATGGCAAGGGGTGGTTCGAAAAGACCTACCTCGCGGTGGATGAAGCACCGGCGCAGATGCCGCAGGTAATCAGCCTCATAAACTCGCACGACACCGGCTGGAAAATCGCCCTGTCGCACTTCAACGCGGGTCTGCCCAGCAGCATTGCGCGACACGTGGACGTTATGAATGTTTTCGTGGGAATCGCCGAGACGGCCGCAACGTCACGAACGCAGGGTCAGATCCAGACGCTATACACCAGTTGCCACTCCGAGGAGTTGATGCCCGTGTCAAGGGTCAATTCGCTGCTTACCCGCGACAGCAACCCTGCGGACGTAGAGTGGCTCACATGGTACGCCGACAAGCTGGGCATGGACGGTTACTCGAAGTGGGCCTACGACTATTGGCACGCGACCGATTCCCTCGACCCCCGCCAGGGGACCGCGCACACGACGGGCGATTTTTCGTGGATTTACCGGACATCCAACGACAGCAATCTCGAACCGATTACCAGCGTCCGGCTCGAAATGCTCCGCCAGGGCGTTCAGGCTTACGAGAAAAGGCGTGTGCTGCGCGATCTGTTGACCGACCGGAACCACGCGTCCGGCCTGCAGATGCTGGACGCCCTACTCGGTGACGGATACATCTCTGCGGACAACGCGGCGGACGGGCATGCCAGGGACGACCTGGTGCGGGCCCGGGAGCAGTTGGACACGCTCTCGATCGAGGCGTCGTCCCTGGTCGTGCCGGACGACAACTGCTCCGAATAATTCCGTGCATACTCCCGTCGTCGGGGCGCCCGGGCGTTCCCGCGCCTGCGCCGAGCTGTCATCGACAGTCGGCAAGCCCCGAATGTTTGGCGAACCCTTCGAGCGCCGCGCGCGCGCCGCTCAAGAGATCCGGCGCCGCACCCGAGATGAGCGCGTCGGTGGAGAATGATTCGATCGTTTCGCGCAATTCGTCCAGAAGATCGGGACGGTCGCACCGGCGCATCGCCTCCTGCAGGACAATCAGTTTCTCGAAGTCCTCGATCCCGTCGTGGAGCAGCTCCGAGCGTACGCTCGGCACGACGGTCATGTTTGCGTCGTTACTGCTTCTGTAGACGAAGGAAAAATCACCCGCCGTGTGCGAGCCGTCGCGCAGGTCGAGCGGCTCATGTAGCGTCCAGTGGTCGAAGGCCCAGCGCAGGTATCCGTTGTGGCCCCTGGCCATGGCGTACCAGGGCATCGCCGCCATGTCGGCCGGATTGGCGTTGGTGGCGACGTAGTTGTTCGGGCGCGTCAGCGTGCAGCTCGTGTAGAACGTGGTGAGCTGGTGATCGTATGTTTGGACGTCGATTTCCGATTCGTAGTAGCCCGAGACATCGTAGAGACTGCGGATCACACGATCATCCGGCGCATGGCCATAGGCCAGACCGATTTTCCAATTGGCGTCGTTGTACCGGATCAGGCCGATCGCGGCCTCCATTTCATCCTGTGGAACTTCGTCCATATAGAGCACGGTTTTCTCGAACCAGCCCTTCTCGATGAGATGGGACTTGAAGTCTGTCAGGAAAAGATTCCACAGTGCGTTGTAGGTTTGGGGTCCAAGCGGCGCATGGAAGACCTTCTGTTCGTCGCTGGCTTCGTCCCAGAAAGGAATCTCGCTGTTGTTCCAGCCAACCGGAGAGAAAGCACTGATCTGCGAATCGATGCCCCAACCGGCGAGCCGCTCGACGTGCCTGTCAAAGGCGGTGTAGTCGAATTGCCAGCGCTCGCCGTTATCCAGTGCAATCCACCGTATCATGCTCGGTGCGCCCTGGGCGCCGTCCTTGATGTAGGTCGTCAACGCGCGTTGTCCCAGCCAGGCCAGGTAGCGATAGAAGGGCTCAAGGAGCCGGTAGTGCTCCTCGGACCACGGATCGATCCGGCGTCTGGGATGGGCATCGTTGTACCGATCGAGCATGGAGACGGGGAATTGCCACAAGTCGAGGTGGAAGCGCCGCTCCGAAACTGGCGGAACGCTCCATGGCTGGACTTCGAGCGCAATATCAAGGATGGAAACGTCCCCCGAGCGCGAACTGATCGTCACAGTGCCGGCATAGTTGCCCGAGTGCGCATCATCCGGGACATCGATCGCCATCCAGATCATGCTCGGATAAGACCGCGGCAGCCTTCGTGGCGGCTCGCCCGCA
>VYEH01000053.1 GCA_009843005.1 Pseudomonadota bacterium
GTGTATGCACTGCATGTTGCCCCCCCCCAGGAGCACGGCGTGGGTCGGGGCATCGTTGATGTGCATGCAATACGATTTACGTGTACCGGAATCGTGGCATGAGCCGCTTCAGGACGCATCCGGTGACGATGGAAAAACATTACTAATTGATTTTTCGCCCCCTAACGGCAGCCGGAGAGCGATGGCCCCCGACCGGTGGGGGAGTCCGTCCGTTGGTAGCCGAGGACAAGTTCCTGCGCTGGCGCCGGAGGAATAACAGTCTCCATAGTAGTCTTCTGAACCATGGTTCGTGATAATTTCGTGGACTTAGATATATTATTCATGTCTTTTCCGTGCTTTATGGGTCCGGATTCGCTATAGTCGTCCCCGCAGCGTCAGGATCGGACGCTCTACCGGTGCCAAAGCCCCTCTTCGCGGGCCGGTTTAGGGCCGACGAGGAGGATGAATGCCCATGACCGGCTCCGGACAGACAAACCGTGAATTGCATTCGCTCAAGGAGCGCAATTCCCTGCTGTGCTCGGCGATCCTGCGCATTAGCGCCAGCCTGGATCTGGGCACGGTGCTACAGGAAGTGGTGGACAGCGCTCGCGCGCTCACCGACGCGCATTACGGGGTGATCGCCACCATTGATGAGGCAGGTGAGGTGCGGGACTTCGTTACCTCCGGTTTCACCCCCGAGGAGAAGCACCAGTTCGCCGAGTGGGCCGACGGTCCGCGTTTGTTCGCGCACCTGCGCGACCTGCCGGGGCCGCTGAGATTGGCGGATTTGCCGGACTACGTGCACGAACGCGGTTTCTCCCCCGATCTGATGCGTTCAAAGACCCTTCAGTCGATACCGATGCGCCACAGCGGCGAGCAGGTGGGCAACCTATTCGTTGCCGAAAAGGCGGGCGCGGAGGCGTTCAGCGCCGAGGACGAAGATCTGTTGGCGCTGTTCGCCTCACAAGCTGCGGCGGCGATCGTCAACGCACGCACGCACCGCAGCGAGCAGCGCGCTCGGGCGGACCTGGAAGCGTTGGTGGAAACCTCACCGATGGGTGTAGCCGTGTGCGACGCGAAGAGTGGGCGCGTGGTGTCCGCCAACCGCGAGATGTACCGCATCGTTGCGGGACTGAATATCCCGGACATGGGCAAGAAAGAGGCGATGAAGGCGCTGACCATTCGGTTTGCAAACGGACGCGAGGTGGCCCTTGATGCGCTACCACTCGCCCGCGTGCTCGGCGATGCCCGCACGACGCGCGCCGAGGAGGTCGAGATCTCTGCGCCCGATGGACGAAGTGTGCGAACGCTCATCAACGTGACGGCGATCCGCGACGAAGACAATGAAGTCGTCTCGGTGGTGGTGACGATGCAGGACCTGGGTCCGCTGGAGGAACTCGAGCGGCTCCGGGCAGAGTTCCTCGGCATGGTCAGCCACGAGCTGCGGGCGCCTTTGGCCGCCATCAAGGGTTCGGCGGCGGCCGTGCTGGGCGCCTCTCCCGCGCTGCCGCGCGCGGAAATACTGCAGTTCCTTCGAATCGTCGACGGGCAGGCCGATCACATGCAGGGGCTGATCGGCAACCTGCTCGATGCCGGCCGCATCGAGGCGGGCACACTGTCGGTGGACCCCGAAGCCTCGGAGGTGATCGCACTGGCGGACGCGGCGAAGAACGCATTCGTCTCCGGTGGCGGCAGGCACACGGTGGTCATCGATCTGCCCGGCGAGTTGCCGGCGGTGATGGCCGACCGGGAGCGCATCGTTCAGGTGTTGAAAAACCTGCTGTCCAACGCCGCGCGGCATTCGCCGGAGTCCTCACCCATCCGGGTCGAGGCGGCGCGTGAGACAGGGTACGTGGCGGTGGCAGTGTGTGACGAGGGCCGGGGAATACCACCGGCGATGCTGGGGCAGTTGTTTCGCAAGCACGTGGCGCTGGACGGCGGACGTGCGGCGGAGGGCATGGGTCCGAGCGGGCTGGGGCTGACCATCTGCAAGGGGCTGGTGGAGGCGCACGGCGGGCGCATTCGTGCGGAAAGCCCCGGGCTCGGTCACGGCGCCCGATTCACTTTTACGTTGCCCGTGGCCGAGGGCGCGGCGGCGCCGGCGCAGCCCGCGCGCAGACTCGCGCGTGTATCAGGCGAGGCGGGCGAGAGGCCGCCCGTGCTGGTGGTGGACGATGATCCGCAGACGTTGCGCCTGGTGCGCCGCGCGCTGTCCGGGGCGGGCTACGGGGTGATCGAGACGGGCGAGCCGGAGCAGGTGGCGGAGTTGATCCGCGCGGAAAAGCCTCGGCTGGTGCTGCTGGATCTGGTGTTTCCGGGAACCGACGGGATCGAGTTGATGGAGCAGGTGCCGGAGCTGTCGGATTTGCCTATCATCTTCATCTCTGCCTACCGCCGCGACGACACCGTCGCGCGCGCATTCGAAAACGGCGCAGAGGATTATGTCGTCAAGCCGTTCTCGGCCACCGAACTGCTCGCGCGGGTCGGAGCGGCGCTTCGCCGGCGCTCCGGCGCCGAACCGTTCGTGCACGGGGAACTGGTGATCGACTACGAGCGCCGCCGCGTGAGCGTGGGACAGCGCGCAGTGTCGCTCACGGCTACGGAGTACGATCTGTTGCGAATCCTTGCGCTCGACGCGGGACGGGTGGTGACTTCCGCCTCGCTGCTCCGCCAGCTCTGGGGCACGCGCGACTCCTCTGACACCGAACCGGTGCGGGCGTTCGTGAAAAAACTGCGCGGCAAGCTCGGCGACAGTGCGGCCAATCCCACCTGGATCTTCAATGTACGCGGCGTCGGTTACCGCATGAGCAAGCCCAGGG
>VYEH01000291.1 GCA_009843005.1 Pseudomonadota bacterium
CGCCGGGTTCGAGCCGTATCCATGACGGCGTTGTCGACGATTGTCGGACTCCTGCCCATCATGCTGACAAGCGGCGCCGGATCGGATGTGATGCAGCGAATCGCCGCGCCGATGATCGGCGGAATGGTCACGAACCTGCTGCTTTGCCTGTTGGTACTGCCTGTTGTGTACGGTATCGTGCTGCAGGTCAGAGAGCCTGTGAGGGCGGCTTGACGCTAGAACCTGCCGGCTGGGAAAATGGCCAGACTTGTACTGGCCGCCGCTCCAGAGATACATCGATATGGCTGAGCAACCCGGCACGACTCCCGACACGGCGATACCGGGAGCGCCCATCATGCCGTCGTTCGGCAACGCGCTTCCCTATTTTCTTTCGCTGGGCGTATTCCCGCTCATGGCGATCGCCGCGGTTCAGGGCAGCTGGTGGATTGCCGCCCCGTATCTCTATTTCATGATTCCGGACGTCTTCGACGCCATGTCCGGATCAGACGAGGGGAATATGGACCCGCGCCGCACAATTGACCAGCTGTTGTCGTGGTACAAGCTGTGATGCTGGGCGTGGGGCTTCCTCTGGCCGGTCACTTTCGGGGTCTGGCTCTTGCAGATGTTCCTGTCGGATCACCTGTCGGTGCTGGTAATCATCCTGATGGCGTTCGTGGTGACCACGGTGGTCCAGTTCTCGTTCATAGTCGGTCATTAACTGATCCATCGGCGCGCCGTGTGGGAACGGCGGCTTGGCGAGGTCATACTGGCTTCGGTCTCCTATCCGACCTATGCGTCGGAACACATCTTTGTCCATCATTCCCTGGCCTGCACTCCGGGAGATCCCGGCTCCGCGCCGAAGGGTGTGAGTTTCTGGCGTTACCTCCCGCGAGAAATCAAGAGCAACTTTACGGAAGCCTGGCGGTTCGAACAGTTGCGTCTGACGCGCCGTCGCCTGCCTGTATGGCATTACACGAATCCGTTCTCGCGTTACGTGGGCGTAACTGTCGCCTGGTATGCGCTGGTGTACTGGATGGGCGGTCTATGGGCCGTGCTGGGTTACGCCATTTTGTCCACCTGCATCATCATGTCGATGAAGCTCATCAACTACGTCCAGCATTACGGGCTGCGGCGCATCCGGCTGCCGAACGGCCGATACGAAAGAGTCCGGCCCTGGCATTCCTGGAGCGCGGCGTACAGGTTGAGCAACTGGTTCTTCTTCAACATGCAACGCCACCCGGACCACCATATCGCGCCGGGGCGGCGCTATCCGCTGTTGCAACACTGCGGCGCCGATGCCGCGCCGCAACTTCCGGGTACCTATGTGGAAATGGCTGGCCTGGCGGTGAGACCGCGCCGCTGGTTCGAAAAGATGGATCCGCGCGTGGACCGCTGGCGCAAGCATTTCTATCCCGACATCGACGACTGGAGCGCCTACGACAGCCCGGCCACCGCGGAGCGGCCCGATGCCTTCGAGGAGATTTCCGAGATCTTCTCCTCGGCTCCCCGGCTTGCCGACTGGATCGACCGGTCACCGGAACTGCTGGACAATCTCCGGGACAGGGAATTCACCGATCTCGATCTGCCGAAGGGTTTCGGCCCGAGCGCGGAAGTCGAGTCCATCGCCCGCCGCGGCCTCACGCGGCTTTACTGGACGCGGGAGCTGGACGTCGCCGAAATGCGCGCGCGCATCGACGATTTCCCGGTCCAGGACGTGCGCGAAACCGTGGAGCGCGCGAGGAACTGGACCAACGACAAGGCGTTCCAGATCGGGATGCATACGCTGCGCGGCAACCTGACGCCCATCGAGGCCGGCACGGCGCTGTCGAACGTGGCAGAAGCGTCCATCGGCGCTGTGCTCGCATCGATCGACGAGGACTTCGGCGTCCGCGGCGCCACGGGCGGCCTTGCAGCGGTCGCGCTGGGCGATATTGCGAGCGGCGAGGCTGCACCGGGCGTTAATCTGCGGCTCGCGCTGGTCCACGAAGGCGGTCCGGCGGCGCACTACGAGGCGCTTTGCCGGCGTATCCGCGATGCGCTGCACGCCCTCACGCAGGACAATCTGCTGTTCGCGTCGACGGCGCGCGGCGAGAGCCCGGTTGTCGCCAGCGCGTTGGCCGACTTCCAGAAAGAGTTCGGTAATGCGGGAGCGTCCGGCAGGTTGGGGGACCTGACCCGGACGAAGTGCATCTTTACGTTCGGGGACGCCATGATCGAGACGCGATTCGAGGCGGCGCGGCGTGAAGTACTGGCCGGGGAGGACGCCCGCGACGATTCCATCGGCGAGCCTGACCGGATCGGTCGCGATTCTGCCGAGACGATGTCCTCGGTGCTCAAACCCGAACCGGGCAGTTTCGTTGCAGTCGAGCGTGCGGCCCGCAAGTTACGCCTGCGGCTCGCCGAAGATGAAGGAATGCGGGCACTCGATTCGGCAACCGCGTTCCGCAAGGCCGGGGAGCGGGGCCTGATCGATGGTGATACCGCCGAGCGTCTGGCGAATGCAGCGGCCTTGTGGCGCAATCTCCGGGGCATTCGCCGCCTCATAGCCGACGGGGCTCTGGAGGTCGAGTCGGCCAAACCCGGGGTCAGGACGGCCATTGCCCGCTCTTGCGGCTGCGACGATTTCGATGCTCTGACGGTGGCTGTACGCGAAACCGCCATCCGGGCCGCCGCCGATATCGACGCACTGTAGGTTTTCGCTGGAACTTCAGGCAGCGCGTCTGCCGACCTCCCGTTCTTCGCCGGGAGCTAACCCGGATTTCTCACCGATAAATGGAATGGGACCTCGATTTGTCGGATAAT
>VYEH01000403.1 GCA_009843005.1 Pseudomonadota bacterium
CTACAAGCAGTACCTGGGTCAGTACTGGCGGGCAGGCGAACAGACGATGGTGAACCACCTCACCGGCGCGAGTACGGTGCTTAACTGGACCGACTTCCAGTTCGGCGCCGGTCTCGAAGACGGTGAATTCACCCAGACGGCGCTTCGACGCGTGCGCTGATGCAATTCGGCCGCACAATTGCGGTCCTCGTGCTCATGTCCGGCGGAGGTGCCGAAGCGCAGACCCTTGATTTCTCGGGCGACCTGAGCCTGCCGGCACGATGGTATCCGCAAACGCCCGCCTTCCCGGAACAGCATTCAACCAGCGGTGGGCTGGTCGCGGAGCCGACGCTTTACTGGGACGCCGCACAAAACACCAGCTTGACCCTCACGCCGTTTTATCGATACGACAGCGCCGATTCGCGGCGCACGCACGGGGACGTGCGCGAAGCCTACCTGTTGACCTATGGAGAATGGGGCGAGAATTTCTGGGAGCTTCGACTGGGAGTGGACCGCGCTTTCTGGGGCGTGGCCGAGCTGAACAACCTCGTGGATATCGTCAACCAACTCGACCTCGTCGAGCACCCGCGCGATCGGCCCAAGCTGGGGCAGCCCATGGCGCGGCTGACGGTTTCCGGTGACTGGGGCATCGTTGAGAGCTTCCTGATGCCGTATCATCGCCAGCGCACCTTTCCGGGGCCCGCCGGGCGCCTGCGGTCGGGCTTCCTGATCCAGGATGACGCCTTGTACGAGAGCAGCGACAAAGAGCGCCACGTGGACTTTGCGGCTCGCTACAGCCACTACGTGGGCTTGCTGGATTTTGGTCTGAGCGCCTTTGCCGGAACGAGCCGTGAACCCTCGTTTCTTTTCGGCGAGCCGTCGCCGGCAAGCGCCCCGTCGCTGATCCCGTACTACGAGCAGATTCGGCAATTCGGAATTGACGCGCAGGTCACTACCGAAGCCTGGCTCTACAAGATGGAAGCCATCTACCGTAGTGGTGTGCGCAATCTCCTGGGCCAGGAAGAGGCCTACCACGCCTCCATCCTCGGCCTGGAACGCACGCTGTACGGCCTGTTCGGCTCCACGCGGGACCTGACCCTGCTCGCGGAGTGGCACCACGACGGGCGCGGTCCCCGAGCCGCAAGCGTTTGGGACAACGACATCTTTGTTGCGGGCTTTCTTGCGTTCAACGATGTGCAGGGCACCGAACTCATCGCGGGCATCCTCGGTGACCTGAGCCACGATTACCGGGCGGTAAACTTCGATCTCAAACGCCGCCTGTCGGGGAACTGGTCCATGCGCCTGGAGTCCATCGTGGTCGTCAGCTCGGATCCGGAGGATCTGACCTGGGACGGGCGGCGCGACAGCTTCCTGGGCGTGGATTTCACGTTCAGTTTCTGATGGCGTCATTGGCCTTGCGTGATCGCTGCCTGAACCGAAGACCGACAGACACCAGTGAAATGCAAACAGCGTGATTCAGCCGGGTAGTAAATCCTTGCGAAAGATCGCGGTCATCGGGCGTGGAACGGCAGGATCCCTTGCGGCCGCCAGCGTCACGCGTCTTCACCCCGATGCCGATCACGAACTGCACCACATCTACGACTCAAGGATCCCGGTAATCGGTGTGGGTGAAGGAAGCTGGCCGAGCCTGGTTCAGGAGCTGCAGCAACTGACGAACCTGCCGCACGAAACCGTCCAGCAACGCCTGAATGGAACCCGCAAGTACGGAGTAGCATTCGAAGGATGGGGATGCCGTAACCGGAACTTCACCCACTACTTCACACCGCAACAAGTCTCCTACGCCTACCACCTGTCCGCCGACCTGATGGCGGACCTGCTGCACGAAAGCACGCATGCACACCACATCGATGCGAACGTCCTGGACATCACCCGGATAGATGGCGGCGCGCAAGTGGAATTCGACGGCCGGTCGCCTGAACGCTACGACCTGGTCTTCGACGCCCGGGGATTTCCCAGGGAACTGCGTCCCGAGCGGCACATCGACATTTCCTTCATCCCCACCAATACGGCGATCATCCGCCGCTGCCCCGCAATCATCCCGGAACAGCAGGAGGAGCCCGTCGTGAAACACACCTATACCCGTGCGGTTGCACGCCCGCACGGCTGGGTATTCGTCATTCCGCTCACCGTTCACACATCCTACGGGTACATCTTCAACCGCGACGTCTCCGGCCTTGCCGAAGTCGAAGCGGACTTTGATGAATTCCTCGAATCCGACGGAGTATCGGAATTCGAGCAGCGCGCAGTCATTCCGTTTCCCAATTTTGTTCACCGGCAGATTTACGATGGCGTGGTGGCCCGCGTGGGCAACGCGGCCGCCTTCATGGAGCCGCTCGAAGCCACGGCGATCGTATCCGCCCAGATTCAGATCGGGATGGTGCTCCAGACACGCCTGAACCGACCCATCGAGCATCTCGAGCGCGACGCGCCGAAGATCAATCGATTCCTGGTCGACAACATGCTCTGCTACGGACTGTTCGTCGGTTGGCACTATTCCCGCGGTTCCAGTTACGACAGCGAATTCTGGCGCTACGCCCGGGAGGACGTCTGGCCGAAGCACTGTACGGCAGCAGCTCCCGAAGCGGTGGATTGCGCCGCGCTCAGCAAGTTCGACGGGATGATCGATCTGTTGAATCAGCCGGTCATCGACAAGGCGGACTGGGATCGGATGTGCGCGGTCCCGCTCACCAGTTATGCCCAGATGTCGCAGGGGCTGGGTATTTAGCCCGCATTCGTCACCGATTGCGCTGATGGGGTCATTTTGCCATTGGTGAA
>VYEH01000179.1:0-15049 GCA_009843005.1 Pseudomonadota bacterium
TCTGGATGGTTTTGGATTCATTGCATTTCACCTGAGTCTGAAATCATGACGATGGCTGCCGCTCCACGAAACGCACCGCAAAGGCAGCGGCCAGCATGGACAGGCCGGCCAACGGGAGGGCAAATATGGGCCGCCCGCCGAACACGTGTTCGACGATGATGCCGAGCACCGCGGCGGCCAGCAACTGCGGTATGACGATAAAGAAATTGAAGATGCCCATGAAGATGCCCATGCGCGCCGCCGGAATGGCGTTGGCCAGTATCGCGTAGGGAATCGACACGATGGACGCCCACGCAAAGCCTACGCCCACCATGGATACCAGCAGCCACGCCGGGTCCCTGATGACCAGGAATGACGCCAGCCCGAGCGCGCCGAGCAGCAGATTGAGCTGGTGCGAGCGGAACAGTCCCATCCAGCGGATGAACAGGGGAATCGACATCGCTGCCACGACGGCGACCACGTTGTAGCCGGCGAACAGAACGGCCACCCAGTCGGCGCCCTGATTGTAGAGCAGTGAAGTGACGTCCTCAGTGCCGTAGTGATAGGCGGTAACCGCCGGCGTCGAATAGATCCACATGGCAAACAGCGCAAACCAGGAGAAGAATTGCACCCACGCCAGGCGTTTCATCGTCTCCGGCATTTCCACCAGGTTGCGGCACATGTCGAAGTAAAGGTTCTCCACCCGCCCGCGCCGCTGCATGTCTATGGCGAGCCACTGCAGTACGCCGAAAACAGCGACACCGGCCGCGAGCAGGTAGATGGGCGGGTCGGCGCCCATGACCGCTGCCAGGGCCAGGCCCGCGACGCCGAGTCCCAGCCATGTCAGCGCGTGCTTCAGACTAAATACCGTCGCCCCGCCCCGGTCCCGTTCCCTTTCCGCGGCGTCCCCCGCGGGGTCCTCGAAGGCCGCCAGTTCTTCCGGGTCGTATTCCCGAGAACTGACGACCGTCCACATGACGGCGCAGAACAGGACAGCGGCGCCGAAGTAAAAGGAATAGCGGACGGAATCGGGAATCTCCCCGGCCGGCGCCGTGTTGGCGATCCCCAGCCAGTTGCTCATCATCCACGGCAATGCCGACGCCACCACCGCGCCGAGCGCGATGAAGAAGCTCTGCATGACGTAGCCGGTGGAGCGCTGGCTCGGCGCCAGGTTGTCGCCCACGAACGCCCGGAACGGTTCCATCGTGACATTGATGGAAGCGTCCAGAATCCACAGCGTCCCGGCCGCCACCCACAGCGCCGGGGAATTGGGCATCACCACCAACGCAGCCGTGGTGAATATGGCCCCGAAGAAGAAATACGGCCGCCTGCGGCCGAGAAAATTCCAGGTCCGGTCGCTCATGTAGCCGACGATGGGCTGCACCACCAGCCCGGTGAGCGGCGCCGCGACCCAGAGCAGCGGCAGCGTGTCGATATCGGCGCCCAGCGTCTGAAAGATTCGGCTGGCGTTGGCATTCTGCAGCGCGAACCCGAACTGGATACCGAGAAACCCGAAACACATGTTCCAGATTTGCCAGAAACCCAGCAGCGGACGTTGTCGGGTCGGTGCGGACATCTAGGAACCCCCATCCGGCGGCGGCGCCGCACAATGCATGCCGATGTACTCCTCATGGCTCGGCATGCGCCCTACCGCACCGCGGATAATGGTGTTGAGGTCGCGCAGAAACTGTTGGAGTTGCTGCGAGGTGATGCCGTCGGCGATGGAATGGTAGCCGCTGGGGACGATGTTCTGACCCAACATGACCTGCAGCCAGGCCGCTTCGGTGAACAGTTCTCCCAGTTCTCGGTAGACGCCGCCGGCCGCCCGGAACAGGGCCAGCCGATGCTCGAGCCGATCCGGTACCGACGAGTTTCGGCAATCGCTCCAGAAGGGCAAATCCGCTCGCTCGTTCGCGATGTAGTGCAGGATCAGAAAGTCCCGGATGCGGTCGAAATCGAACAGGCAATGGCGGTTGTACTCGTCGATGTTGGCCTGCTCGAAGCGTCGGTCCGGAAACAACCGCACCAGCCAGCTTACGCCGGTCTGGATGAGGTGGATGCTGGTGGATTCCAGCGGCTCCATGAACCCGCTGGCCAGGCCCAGCGCGACGCAATTCCGGTTCCAGAACTTTCTGCGCCTGCCGGTGGTGAATTTCAGTAAACGCGGCTCGCCCAGCGGCTCGCCGTCCAGATTTTCGAGCAACTTGGCGGTGGCTTCGTCGTCGCTCATGTAGCGGCTGCAATAGACATGGCCGTTGCCGATGCGATGCTGCAGGGGGATTCGCCACTGCCAGCCGGCGTCGCGGGCCGTCGCCTGCGTGAAACACCCCAGAGGCCGCACCGGCTCGCTGGCGACTGCCACGGCCCGGTCGCACGGCAACCAGTGCGTCCAGTCCTCGTAGCCCGTGCCCAGCGCCTGCTCGATAAGAAGGCCTCGGAACCCGGTGCAATCGATGAACAGGTCGCCTGGCACGGGCTCGCCGTCCGCGAGCACCAGCGCCTCGATGAAACCGTCGGCCGCACGCCGCTCCACGTCGACAATCCGGCCCTCGGTTCGAACGACGCCACGCTGCTCGCTGTACTCCCTCAGGTAGCGCGCATACAGCGCGGCGTCGAAATGAAACGCGTAGACGATGCCCTGCAGGGGGCTGTCCGGTAACTTGTCGACGCGGTCGAACCGATCCGCAAGCGCCGCCGTCTCATTGACCGAGTAGTCCCAGAAACGCCCTGCATAGCCCTCACGCGACGCTCTCAACCAGTACTGATGGAAGTTTCCCATTCCGAGGTCCCGGCCGATGTCGCCGAAAGCGTGCATGTAGCAGTCGCCGGGCCGTCCCCAGCCGCGGAACTGTATTCCCAGCTTGAACGTGCCCTGCGTTCGGCGCATCAGGTCGTTCTCGTCCAGCCCCAGCACCTGGTTGAAGTGCCGGATGGGAGGAATCGTGGCCTCCCCGACACCGACGATGCCGATCTCCGCCGATTCCACCAGGCGGATCCTGACCGTGGATCCCATCGTCTTGGCCAGCAGCGCCGCGGCCATCCAGCCCGCGGTACCGCCGCCGGCGATGACGACCTGCTCGATGGGTTGATGATCCGGCATGGTTGGCCGGGCTCTCAGTCGGCTATCGGGGCCAGACGGATGGCGGCCCCGCCGCCGGCTGCGAGCTGCAGCGCCAGACGGTCGGCCACTGTCACCGGCCTTTCCTCGATGGACAGCGAATAGGGGTTCGACTCCCAGTGCGCATCGGCGCCGTCCACGTAAATTTCAGCGTTATAGCGACCGTCCCGATCCAGGAAGGACAGGTCGACCTCGACCTGCCTCGGCTCCTCGTCGGTGATTGCACCCACGTACCAGTCGCCGGCGCCGCGCTCCCGCCGCGCGATGACCACATAGTCGCCCACTTCCCCCGTCAGTGCGACGGTCTGGCCCCAATCCGCGGGCACGTCGCGAATGAACTTGAAGGCATCGGGGCGGGCCTCGTAGTTCTCGGGCAGATCGGCGGCCATCTGCAATGGGCTGTGGAGGATGACGAACAGGGCCAATTGCTTTGCCAAAGTCGTCTCCACCCGGCTTTCAGGGCTGCCCCTGAGCATGTCCTCACGTACCGGCGGGCGTTCGTTGGGCATCAGATCGAAGATGCCCGGCGTAAAGTCCATGGGACCCGACAACATGCGGGTAAACGGCAATATCGTCGTGTGCTCCGGCGGATTGGGCGGCATGCCCCAGGCGTTGTATTCCTGTCCGCGGGCGCCCTCGCGGGTGACCCAGTTCGGATACGTTCGCCGCAGGCCCGTGTCCTTTACGGGCTCGTGGGGATTGATGGAAATGCCCCGCCTGGCGGCCTCCTCGATGACCTTCAGGTGATGTCGCACGGCGAACTGCCCATCATGGTACTCGTAGTGCGGAACGCCATTCTCGTCGACCCACTTGAGCCATGAAGTACCGGCAACATAACCCGTCTTTACCCGGGTCACACCCAGTTCCTCGTACAGGTCGAACGCCGCGCCCAACTGCCGTTCGTAGTTGGTTATGTTGCCGGACGTCTCGTGGTGCCCGATCAACTCCACGCCCCGCTCGTGCCCGTAGCGGGTCACTGCTTCGATATCGAAGTCGGGGTAACTCTCGGTAAAGCTGAACAGATCGCCGGCCGCCTGCCAGTCGCCGTCCCATCCCACGTTCCAGCCTTCCACCAGCACGCCGACGAAGCCATTCTCGGCGGCGAAGTCCATGTAGCGCATGGTCTCCTCGGTGGTGGCGCCGTGAACCCCGTCACGGCCCCAGGTGCGCTCGTTGATGTGCATGGCCCACCAGATGCCGACGTACTTCCCGGGCTTGACCCAGGACACATCGCCCAGCTTGTTGGGCTCGTTCAGATTCAGGATCAGGCTTGAATTGACAAGCCCGACGGCATCCGGCGCGATCTGTATCGTTCGCCAGGGACTGACGAAGGGCACGGCTGTCTTCACCAGCACGCCGTCCGACCACGGCCGCAACGCAGCCCTGAACCTCCCGGTGTCTTCCCGCAGCAACGTCATGCCCGAGTAGTCCACCAGCGCGGCCTCGTGGATGCTCAGGTGCATGCCGCTCGGCAGGCGGAACGTGACCGGCGTGTGGACGCGGTCGATCTCCTCGAGCCCGCTTTCACGGTACAGGATTTCGTATCGATTGGTGCGGTCTGCCGGAATCCACCACGCGGTCGCCTCGGGCGGCACGCTGAACTGAGTCAGCTCCATGACGATGTTCAGCGAATCGATTCCGGGCTGCTCCGGCATCTCGTAGCGAAACCCGATACCGTCGTCAAAGGCGCGAATCCTGATATCGATCACCGCGCCGGACACTTCATGCCGGGCGGTTACCAGAAGTTCGTTGTAGTGATCCCTGACGAAGCGATTCTCGCCCCAGGGCTGTTCCCAGGTCGTGTCGGAGCTGTGCCGTTCAGGCTCCCCTGTCAGCACCATCCCATCATTGAATCCGTGCCGACTCTCAAAGAGCAAACCAAGCTGCGACGGCCGAACAACTTCTTCGCCACGGTAATGAACGGCGTAACCTAGACGGCCGCCCCTTGCCGCTACGCTGACTTCAATGTCGCCGCTGGGCGATAGCAATCGTTCGCCTTCAAACTCCTGTGCGCTGACGGTGGCTGTTGTCCACAATGCCGCTACCAACGCCGCGGCTCGAAAGGCATGTGGCATGTGCTGGTTCTCCCGAAATTTAAGTGACCTCCATCGATTGGGCAACGACGCCATGAGATTCAGGCCACAGCCGCGCATAGAGTACTTCAAAATCCATTGGGCGGAGATGGCCCAGCGCAGGAGGCGTAAAGAGGCGACCAGACCTACGAAGCACGACTGGGCTTCGCAGATCTGGTTCTTTCCGTCTATGGCTATCCGAGCCTGCGTCCCACTACAGCCTGTAGGACGCGCCGAGCAGGAATGTGCGCCCGTACCAGTTAAAGCTGTTCGCCAGCCGCGGGTCACGCTCGAAATAGACGTGCCTGACCCGGTCGGTCAGATTCTGACCCTGGAGGAAAATGTTCAATCCGGCCAGGGAGCCCGCTTGGAATCTGTAACCAACCTGCGCGCTCACGATCTGCTCCGCCTTCACCATTCGGTTGTTCAGGCCGCCAAGGCCCTGGATGCGTTGCAGGAAGTCGGAGCGGAAGGTGGAACTGACCCGGGCCGAGAATCCGAAGCGCTCGTAGTATAGGGTCGCGTTCACCACCTCTTCCGACAGACCCGGCAGGCGCGTTTCGTCGGGGACTGACGGATTGGTAGAGATCGCGCTGTTGGTGGCGGATGCGTTAAAGACTGCGCCGTAGCCGGTGAGCGCCGGAGTGAGCATCTCACCGGGAATCGAGATGCTGAATTCGATGCCGTAAAGCTCGCCGCCCTCGCCGTTCTGCGGCCTTGAGACAAGGCCCAGGTAGCTGTACGGCGGCGGCTCAGCTGGATAGCCGGTGAAATCCACCACTATCGGGGCATTGTAAATATAGGTCTCGAGGTCCTTGTAGTAAGCGGCCACGGCCCAGTAACCCCGAGTTTCGGGAAAGTAGTGCTCGTAGGAGAGATCGATCTGATTCGATATCCAGGGCCTGAGCAGGGGATTCCCGCCACCGCCGCCCCATGGCGCATCGTTGATGTCGGTATTCTGCGCCTTGGCAGCATTGTATTGGACGGTTCGGCTGGCGCGCATATCATCGATGGTGGCACGCGCGAGCGCCCTGGAAACGCCAAGGCGAACAACCTTGTCCTCAGCCACCGCAAAGTTCAGGTTCATGCTCGGCAGGACGTCGGTGTACTTGACTCCGTCGGAATAGGGCACTTTGACGAGATTTCCCCCGCTGTTCTGGCGGGTATTGCCGAACTTGATACTGGACCCCGACGAACTCTGGTCGGTGTTGACGACACGCACACCGAAATTGCCGGTGACCGGCACATTGAAGAGCGTGGAATCCACGCCGAACTCCAGAAAGGCCATGAGCAGTTTCTCATCCACGGAATAGTCATTGGCCAACACATTGCTGTGCATGTTGTACACCAGGTCGTAGATGCCGCTGTTGAACATGGCTGCGGCATCGTACGTCGAAATCGAGGGGAATCCGAATGGCGTCTGGGATATTCCGGTCGACTCGAAAGGCGTGCTCAGCGACCCATCGGCCAAGCCGAGGAACGCCGAATCGGTATTGTCCACCTCTTTACCGCGTTGATCGTATTGCACGCCGAAGTGAATGTCGCTCAGGCCGCCCACATCGAGCGTGCGCTGCGCAGCGGCGCGTACCTGGGAGATTTCATCGTCAATGGATCGCACGTTGTAGTAGCCGACCTGTCCACCAGGGATTCCGCTGGCCATACCCCAGCCCAGGGGGGCTGTCAGGACCACGGCGCCAGGCGCGGTGTAGTCAAGCACTCCGCTGAATTCGGGGGTCCCCACATCGTCCACCGTGAACGTGAGCGTATCCAGCGCCCCTTGTCGAAATGGACCGGTACCGGAATAGGTCTGAATGTTTGTCAGGTCGCGCCCAATGGACGAGCGATTCAACTTGAACTCTGCCGACCAGGCATTGTTCAGCGCGAATTCCGAGGTCCAGGAAGCCGCGTGCAGCGCGGCATCCTGAGTATTGTTGGTATTGTTGATACTCAGCTTCACGTTCTCGAAGACGCCTCCGACCACCCGGTCGCCGTCCACGGTCGGATTCGGCCCGAGACTGTTGCGACCAAACGGTGACGAGAACAAGCGCTGTCTGTTTACTTGCTCGAATTCCGAGTAAAACAGATCCATGGCGTGGGTCACACGTTCGGACGGCCTGAACTCCAGGACCCCCATCACGCTATCGCGCTCAAGCACCAGGGTCTGGGCGCGCGCCGCACCGCCCGTCATTACCAGGGGGCTTTGCGAATCCCTGTTGACAACGTTGTGATAGTTCCAAATGCTGAACTCATCACCCTGCGTCGGTGCGGAGATGCCGGCGTATCCGACCGCGAAACCCACCTTCTCGTTGTCGAACTGGTCGATATAGGAAAGCGTGAAGCGTTGACCCGTGTTATCGCCATCCGGGCTGGCGGCCGGCTTGTCATTCCATTCGTAGCGCACGTTGCCCGCAATGGCGGGCTCACCAAAATCAAGCGGCCGCACGGTCTGCATGTCCACCGTGCCCGAAAGCCCCTGGCCCGCGAGCGAGGCGCTCGGCGTCTTGTAGACCACCACGCGGGCCAGCAGCTCGGAAGGATACTGGTCGAACTGCACGCTGCGGCTGTCGCCGGCGCTCACCTGACTCTGACCGTTCAGGAGCGCGGTGGAGAAGTCCCCGGAAAGCCCGCGGATGCTGATCTCCCGCTGCCGGCCGGTATCCGGCTCTCTTTGACCCGCGATTCCCGGCAGCCGGGACAGGGCGTCGGCGATGCTGTTGTCCGGCAGCTTGCCCAGCTCCTCGGCGGAAACCGCCTCGATGATCTGCTCCGACTCCATCTTCAGGCGCGTGGCTTCCATCAGGCTTCCCCGAAAGCCGGTCACAACGATTTCTTCGATGTCGGCGCCCTGGCCGTCGCCACCCGTTTCGACCTGCGCCCAGGCGTTCATGCTGAGTGCGCTGGCCACCGCCACTGAAAGCGGCCTGAATCTGAGTGGGATACTTTTCCGCGTGGACTTACTCCGTGCTTTCGACTTCTTGATTCGTGCCATTGCTCCCTCCGATCCTATTCCGTGACGAGGCGTCTCCAGAATTTCTTTGGTCCAAGTATGCTTTCTGGAATATTGAACCCATTTTACTAACAACAAGTATAGGCTCAAGCGTCCTCGCAACGAGTGGACTGCATACGTATTCATTGTAGCTTCCAACCAACAACGCATTGAATTTGGCTGACTAATTGCTGGACGATCCGGATAATAGAGTCAGGCCGGGTTCACGAAGCGGATGATGTTCAGACCAGGGCTTTCGGTGTATATGTTTGCGGACCGCTTGCGGCCAGGGTGCCGGGTCTCGGAATTTCTCTTGTGGGCTCGCGCTCTCTGGATGCCTTCGGCAATGCATGCACCGCCGTCCCACAAGGTCCTTTTCCTGATCATCGACGATCTGCGCCCCGAACTTCCAACATACGGCAGCACGCAGGTGCATGCGCCCAATATCGAGCGCCTTGCACAACAAGGCCTGGTGTTTCACAACGCCTACGCCAATGTGCCGGTGTGCGGCGCCTCCCGCGGCAGTCTGTTGACCGGCCTGCGGCCGACGGCCACCCGTTTCGTTGGGTTTCAGGCGCGAATGGACGTGGACACGCCCTCAGCGCTTCCCTTGTTCGGAGCCCTCAAGGCGCAAGGGTATCGCTCGCTGAGCCTCGGCAAGGTGGCTCATGTTACCGACGATTACGCAGAGTATTGGAGCAGCGCGCCGTGGAATCCCTGGACGGAGGCGAGAATGCGTCAGCGCATGGCGTATCGCGATTATCTTCTTCCGGAAAATCTTCAGGCGGTGGAGGAAGGCGGGCTGGGTCCCCCCTTCGAATCGGCCGAGGTCGAGGACGACGCTTACTTCAGCGGCCAGATCGCCGACCGCGCGATCGGCACTATCGAGGAACTACGCGACCAGGAAAACCCGTTCTTTCTCGCGGTGGGATTGCTCAAACCGCACCTGCCGTTCAACGCGCCGAAACGCTATTGGGATCTCTACCGCGCCGAGGACGTGCGCCTTCCGCAAGTGAGTAACCTGCCCATAAACGCGCCGAGCGAGGCTTGGCACAATTGGGGTGAACTGCGCTATTACGATGACATGCCGCCGGCGCCCGAACCCCTGTCCGAAGCTCTGGCCCGTACCCTGATTCATGGGTACTACGCCAGTGTGTCCTACATCGACGCGCTCGTCGGCCGCATCCTGTGGGCACTCGATGAAAACGGCTTTACCGACAACACCATCGTGGTGTTCCTGAGCGATCACGGCTGGAGTCTTGGCGAGCACGGGCTTTGGGCGAAACACTCCACTTTCGATGTCGCCACGCGATCTCCGTTAATCGTCAGAGCGCCGGGCGTCGCGCCGGGCCACACCCGGGCGCTGATTGAATTCGCCGACCTCTATCCCACCCTGATGGAAATGTTGGGCATGGATATAGCGGCCAATCTGCACGGCCGGAGCTTCGCAAACGTACTCTCCAATCCGGATGCTCCCGGCAAGGAAGCCGTGTATCTTCGCTGGCTGGACGCAGAAGCGATCAAGACGCCGGATTTCGCGCTCAGCGAGTGGTTCGACGAACAGGGCGAGTTCACGGCAAGGATGCTCTACGATCACCGCAACGATCGCGATGAGACCATCAATCTTGCGGAGGAGCCCGAGTATCGCGACACGGAAGAGGCAATGCACCGCGCGCTGATGGAGAACATCAGGAATCGGGAAGTAATTGATTAGGCTTCTACTATCAGGTAGAAGATTGAGGAAAACACTCAGAAGGGGATTCGATGACAGTGAACGCGGGGCGATTGCGTAACGGCGTGTGGGCATCGGCGGTCCTGTTGTGGGCTCTCGTTCTCGCGATGCCCGCGGTATTGCACGCTCAACCATCAAGCAATGTGCTTTTTCTAATCGTCGATGACCTGCGCCCCGAACTGCCGTCCTACGGTCGCACGCACATTCATGCACCAAACATCGAGCGCCTTGCAGAGCAAGGGCTGGTGTTTCACAACGCCTACGTCAATGCGCCGGTCTGCGGTCAATCCCGAGAGAGCCTGTTTACGGGATGGCGGCCGTTTCCCATGGGATTCGCGGCGATTCACTCTCGAACGGACTCGGACACGCCACCGGCCATTCCATTGTTCGGAGCCCTGAAGGCGCAAGGGTATCGAACTTACAGTCTCGGAAAAGTGGGTCAGTCGAGCCATGACATGTCGGGATACTGGAGCGATGCTCCGTGGCATCCCGCGAGGGATGGACAAGCGCGTCAACGCCTTGGGAACCGTGACTATCAGCTCCCGGAGAACGCTCAAGCGGTCGAAGAAGGTGGGCTGGGCCCCGCCTTCGAAGCGGCGGACGTTCCGGATGACGCCTATTTCAACGGCAAGATCGCGGACCGGGCGGTGCGCACCATCGAGGAACAACGCGACCGGCAGGAATCCTTCTTCCTCGCCGTCGGGCTGCCCAAACCGCACCTGCCGTTCACCGCGCCGACAAGATACTGGGACCTCTACAGCGCGGAGGACATACAGCTTCCCAGGGTAAGCCGGATGCCCCTCAACGCGCCTTCCGAGGCCTGGCACGAATGGGGTGAGTTGCGCTATTTCGACAACATTCCGCCTTCGCCCGAACCGCTGCCGGAAGCCCTGGCTCGCACCGTGATTCATGGTTACTACGCCAGTGTTTCCTATACGGACGCGCTGATCGGCCGCATCCTGCGGGCACTTGAAGAGAATGGTTTTGCCGGGAACACCATTGTCGCGCTGTTCGGCGATCACGGCTGGAGTCTTGGCGAGCACGGACTTTGGGCGAAACACTCCACCTTTGATGTCGCCACTCGCACGCCGCTCATCCTGAAGGTGCCCGGTATGCCTGCGGGCCACACCCGGGGGCTCGTCGAATTCATCGACATCTACCCGACATTGATGGAACTGCTGGAACTGGACGTTGCTACAACCTTGCACGGCGAGAGCTTTGCACGGCTGTTTGCCGACCCCGAGGCCCCGGGGAAGGCTGCGGTGTTTACGGGCTGGCTGAACTCGGAAGCAATCAAGACATCGGACTACGCTTTCACGGAATGGTTCAACGAACAGGGCGAGGTCTCCGCGAGAATGCTCTACGATCATCGCAACGATCGCGAGGAAACCGTCAACCTTGCCGAGGAACCCGAATATCGCGACAGGGTCGAGGCCATGCATCGCGAACTGATGCAGAACCTCCGGGAAAGGGAGGTCATTCGTGTCGCATCCCCACCGCCAACAAACTAAAAACTGGTGCACAACATGAACAGAATCACCCGAACCCTTTGGCCGGCCGTGTTCGCCTGTATTGCGTGGTGGGCCCTCACGATCCAGGCAGCGACGGCCGCCGAGCTGCCCCGCAGCACGCCGGAACAGCAGGGCATTTCTTCCGCTGCGGTCTCCGATTTCGTCGAGGCGCTCGACACCGAAATCGAGGACGTGCACGGCCTGATGGTCCTGCGGCACGGTCACGTCGTGGCCGAGGGCTGGTGGGCGCCCTATCGTCCAGAATTCATCCACTCTCTGTTCTCCCTGAGCAAGAGTTTCGCCTCGACCGGCATCGGCCTGGCGATCGATGAGGGACACCTGAGCGTTCATGACCAGGTCATCTCCTTCTTCCCCGACGCGGCGCCCGAGGAACCGACCTGGCAACTTGAGGCCATGCGCGTCAGCGATCTGCTGTCCATGTCGACCGGTCATATCGGGGAGGATCTGCGCGCGTTTTCGTTCGACTCCGACTCCCCTCTTCCTGAGGCCTTTCTGAATCTCCCCGTGGCCCACAAGCCGGGCACGCATTTCAACTACAACACGCCCGCCTCGTACATGCTGTCGGCGATTGTTCATACGCTCACCGGGGAGAACCTGCTGGACTACCTGCGCCCGCGGTTGCTGGACCCGCTGGGAATCGAGGAGGCGACCTGGAGCACGGATTCGCAGGGGGTTGCGCACGGCGGATTCGGGCTGAGCATCACGACCGAGTCGATCGCCCGATTCGGGCAACTGTATCTGCAGAAGGGTGAGTGGGAAGGCGAACAATTGCTGCCCGCCGAGTGGGTGGAGCAGGCCACCAGCCGGCAGACCTCCAATGGCAGTAATCCGGACGGCGATTGGGACCAGGGCTACGGTTACCAGTTCTGGCGCAGCCGCCACGGCTACCGGGGCGACGGCGCCGGCGGCCAGTTCGCCATCGTCCTCCCCGAGCAGGACGCCGTCGTCGCCACCACCAGCGGCACGTCGCAGATGGGCGACATCATGAGCATCGTCTGGGACCGCTTGCTGCCGGCCATGCAAGACGAGCCGCTCGATGAGAATCCGGCTGAAGCCGAGCGCCTTCGCGAGCAATTGAGCAACCTGTCGATCCGCATACCGGCGGCTGATCCGGACACGAACGGAAACCGGGAATGGCTGGGAGGCGCCTGGCAATTCGAGGAAAACGATTTCGACATCAACGCGCTGGCGGTGCGCGATCAGGACGATCAGACCGTTGTTGTCATCACGACGCCAACCGGCGAGCACGAGATCGTGGTCGGTAACGGGGCCTGGGCCGCCGACCGTACCGGGCTGTTTCCGGGCGCCGTCGGTTCGCTGCTGGGCGATGATCAGGGGCAAGGCCACCGCATGGCCGCTGCCGGAGCCTGGACCGGCACAGATGAGTTCACATTTCGCCTTGCATATACCGAGACCCCCCGTGTCGCCACCATTACGTTGCAGTTCAGCGAAGCAAGCCTCACTCTCGACATCGACCAAATTGGGGGATTTGCGCCACGAGTTGACCCGCTGACGGGCACGCCGATCAGCGAGTAATCGCACCGGCTCGACGGTTTCTCGTCGAGTTGGAGCATTGCCCGAACGGTACCGCCGCAAGACGCTTCCGCATGGCCGCCGGCGCCTGGCTGGGAGCCGTAGTTGCCGGTGCGTTGGGGATGCTCGTAGAGGGCCGCCTGATCCGTATCCGCTTCCCTTGCTGTCACTCCTCAAGCTCAGGACGCAGAAAACTAATAGTTTGCATCAGCACGGGTTCGAAAGCCGCCAGCCTGGCATTGAAAAAACCGTGACCTTCGCCAGCAAAACGACTCAGCATGCATTGATTTCCCACGGCGGTCATCGCCGCGCAGAACGCCTCGCTCTGCGCAATGGGCACGGTGGCATCGTCTTCACCGTGAAAAATGATGGTCCGGGGCGCGCCCGCCTCGATGTGCTCCAGGGGCGATACGGCTGCGGCGTCGCCTGCGATCAAGTCGTTCAGTCGATTGATGTTATTGACGTCCCCCAAATCGGTTACGGGGTTATAGAGAACCATGGCCGAGGGACCGAATCCCGAATGCTCGGCAATCGTGCCGACCGTGGCCGCAAGGTGCCCGCCGGCCGAACCGCCGCTGACGACAATGCGCGCCGGGTCGATTCCCAGCTCGTCGGCATTGTCATGTGCCCACCGAAACGCGGCGAATGCGTCCGCCATGCTGTCGGGGATGGTGCTGTCGTGCCTGCCACGGACGCGATACTCCATGGGAATAGCGACGAACCCCAACTCGGCAAGTGGCTCGGCAAAGGGATAGAACTGTTGAGGGGACCCGCCCGTCCAGCCGCCGCCGAAGAAGAACAGGATGGCCGGGTGCGGTGGCTCACCCGTCTTGGCCTCGAACACGTGGGCACGCAACGTGACGCCCTCAACCGTGGCGTAGTCGATCAGGGCTGAAGGCTCCGGGACAGGCGCCGGCTCCGGGACAGGCGCCGGCTCCGAGTCAGGCGCCGGTTCCGGGACGGGCGCCGATTCCGGGCTGTCCTGGGCGAGCGGTGCGGCGGATCCCCCGATCAGCGCCAGTGCGGTGATGAGAAGGGCATGGTGTCGAATCATGTTCATGGTTCCTCGTGGATGGACCGAATGTCGTCGGTGAAAACGGGGAGGCCGTAGGACGACACCCCACCGGCCCCGGTAGCCCTGACGGGGGTTCCGCGAACCTCCACTCGGGCGAGGGGCGGCGCGCCCTCCCCGGCATGCTGTACGCGAACGTACCTGCCCCCGGTACCGACCGGAACCGCAAGCCTCGCGCCCGCCTCGCCAATGAAGTGGCGGCGCCAGATTCCGGGGTCCCGGGCCAGGTCCGTGAGCGAACGGCCGACAGGGTTCTCGTCGGCGACAAACACGTAGAATTCGCTCAGCGGCTCCGGACATTCGTTGGCCTCACAGCCCCTCAGCACGATCGATTCGATGTCGTGAGGTCCGCCCAGGTCGACCTGCCGCCATCCCTGCAGGTCCGAACTCGACATAGACCGCGATTCCACAGCCAGTGTTGCCGCCGACGGTGCGGGATACACGTAGACGTAGTACGACGGCAGCACCTTGCCGTCTTCGTCTTCAAACTTCGCGGTGATAGCCGTCGGTCCCTGGTCAAGACTCACGTCGACAAGAACCGCGCGATCAAGCTCGCCGATCGAGTCCGAATAGGTATCCGATCCGATGGTGAGTGTCGCTCGAACCGCCGCGTACGCCGCGCCGGGCGGGTTCCGGTGCGTGGGAGCGCCGGGTACGGGCTCCCCCGGGGGCACGCTGCCGCGTATGGGGTGGTTGAGTTCCCGCGGCCAGCGCCGCAATTCCACGATGTATTCGCCCGCGCGCTCCACGTCGACGGCCCATGTGCAATCGTTACCCGCGCGATCCCGGGCAATGCGTACATCGGATTGACTCCAGGCCGGCAGGCCCGACGACAAACACTCCCGGGTCACCAGCCGGGTCATGTACTGGCGCTCGCTGCCGATGACTATTCGAGGCGTATCGGCGAACGTGGGCTCGATGCCGTTCCACCAGCGCTCGTAGACGCTTCTCAGGGAGCTGACGACTTCCTGATGCTGTCCCGCGACATCCAGAGACTGCCCCGGATCATTCTCCATGTCGTACAG
>VYEH01000179.1:15059-15302 GCA_009843005.1 Pseudomonadota bacterium
ACGCTGCGCTTCCTCCATTTCTCCGGATGCAGGATGCGCTGGGAATCGATAATGATCGAACGGTCGGGCCAGTCCGCCTCCTGCCCTTCAAGCAGACGGCGCAGCGAGACGCCGTCGAACCGTTGCGCGGCCCGCGCCTCGACGCCCGCCACAGCCTGCAGAGTGGGCGAGAGATCGATGTGCGCGGGCAACTCGTCGATCGTACGGGGACCCGCCATGTCGCCGGCGGGCCAGTGCAGGAAC
>VYEH01000142.1 GCA_009843005.1 Pseudomonadota bacterium
GTACGTAGAGCCCCCAGGCGTCGGGCAGGTACTGCCGCGACAGCGACGTGCCGACGATCAGGAAACGCTCGGTGTACATGCCGATGTTGATCAGAATGGACAGGACCAGCATCGGGACGAACGACGTTCTGAAGCGCCTGGAGATCATCAGGAGCGGAGCCACGGCGCAGAACAGGATCATCTCCCAGTAAAGCGGCGCATAGTATCCGAACAGCCGGTACCGAATGGCCTCGCCCTCCGTGGAGGTGCCGCCATACCAGCCCGTGAAGATTTCCACGATGTTGATGTAGGTCCAGATGAGTGACAGGACCAGGAGCAGTTTCCCGAGGTTATCGAAATGTACTTTAGTAATATACTGCTCAAAGTTCATGTACTTTCTCAAGAAGTACATGACCGTCACGATCCCGGCCGTGCCCGAATAAATGGCGCCGACGACGAAGTACGGTGCGAAGATCGTCTGGTGCAGGGCCGGCACGATGGATAGCGCGAAGTCCCAGGACACGATGCTGTGCACCGAAACCGCCAGCGGGATGATCAGTACCGCCAGGAACGTATAGGCCCACCGCAGCCGGTGCCATTCCAGGTCCGTGCCGCGCCAGCCCAGCGACAGCACAACATACATGTGATGCCGCCAGCCCGTGGTGCGGTCCCTGACCGCGGCGAAATCCGGGATGGACCCCATGTAGATGAAGATCGAGCTGCCGGTGAGATAGGTGGTGATCGCCATGACGTCGAACATCAGCGGCGAGCGGAAATTGGGCCACATCTCCATCTGGTTGGGGTACGGCAGGGCCCAGTGGATGAACCAGGGCCTGCCCACGTGCACCATCACCATCATCGCCGCTACGCACAGCGAGAACAGCGTCATGGCCTCCGCGCTGCGGTACATTGCCTTGCGCCATTCGCTGTTGGTGATGTGCAGCACGCAGGAGAGCAGCGTGCCCGAGTGGCTCAGGCCGATCCAGAAAATGAAACTGGCAAGGTATGTGCCCCACACCGACGGATGGTTGACGCCCGACGCGCCGATTCCGTAGTAGAGCTGGTAGAACCAGGGAAAGAAGAAACAGGCCAGCATAACGCCGATGGAGCACGCCAGGGTGATGTAGTACTTCGAGCCGGTTTCCACCAGCGAGCGCACCACGTCCCGGTTGACGTCGGCGTAGGTCAGTTCCTGTGGCCTTGCGTCAGACGACATCGGTTACGACCTTCTTGAGGTAGACAACGGACGGCGCGGTGTTGAGATCTTCCAGAACGTGGTATGCCCGCTCGTCGTTCATGGCCTGGGAGACACGGCTTTCAGGGTCGTTCTGATCTCCGAACACCAGCGCCTCGGTCGGACAAGTCTGCACACAGGCCGGCTGCACGTCGCCGTCCTGCACGCGCCTGCCCTCGTCCTTGGCGACATCCTTGGCCTGGCGAATACGCTGGATGCAGAACGAGCACTTCTCCATGACGCCCTTTTCCCGCACGGATACGTCGGGATTGAGCTGCTGCTCCAGAGGCGCGTCCCAATGGTGATTGTTGTAATTGAAGTAACGCACCTCGTAGGGGCAGTACACTGCACAGGAACGGGTGCCTATGCAGCGGTTGTAAACCTGTGCATTAAGGCCGTCCTGGTTGTGGTATGTCGCACTCACCGGGCAAACCGTTTCGCACGGCGCTGCATCGCAGTGCTGGCACAACATCGGGATGAAGCGCAGCTTCACGTCGGGGAACTCGCCTTCCCAGTACTTCTCGATGCGGATCCACTGAATTTCGCGGCCGCGGGAAATCGCGTCCTCACCCACGATGGGAATGTTGTTCTCGGCCTGGCAGGCCGTGACACAGGCGCCGCAACCGGTGCAGCGGTCCAGATCCACCGACATCGTCCAGTGGTAGTCGAACCCGTCGTAGTAACCGGGCTCCCGGTACTCCCGCCAGCTGGCCAGAAAGTCGTCGATGAAGCTCATGCCGGTTCCACCGTGATTGGAATACTGCGCAGGTTGGTGCCTGCGTGCTCTTCTGCTTCACCCGAAGCCGTGGTCTGAATGATCCCCCGGCCGAGATCCCTGGACAGGCCGCTGGTACGCACCAGGTTGGCGCGCCGTCCGGTGGGGTTGAGCCTGACACGGGTCGCGTTCCAGGCCAGGCTGCCCGTCTCGGGCTCCATCTGCGAAGCCAGTATCTCGATGGGATTGGCGCCGCGGCCGCTGGCGTAGCGGCCGTAATCGCTGTGTCCCTGACCGACGGGCATCGCCACCACGTTCGGCATGATCGCGGGGTATGTCAGTACCGGGACCGAAACGGTGCCTTCGGGCGATTCGACCTCTACAAGGTCACCGTCCCGCAGTCCCAGTTCCTGGGCGGTGGCCGGGTTGATCTCCAGCCAGGAGCCGTAGACGACGCTGGTCAGAGGATCCGGAAGTTCCTGCATCCACGGGAGGTTAGCTCCGCTTCCATCGTGCATGTTCAGGGACAGATACGGCTGCAGGATGAAGGGATAGGTTTCGCTCGATCCGGCGAATTCCGGTGCATCCACGCCGATCGCGTCGATCACGCTTGCGTCCACGGTTACCGGCCCCTGCTCGGCGCGGGTATTTTCTCACCACACGCCGGCCCGCAGGAGCGAGTTCCAGAATTCATCGAAGGCGTCCGGCATCCAGCCGGCCGGATCCGGATTTGTCGCCACGGCGCCTTCCGCCGGCGCGACCTGGGCAACGGCAGCTTCGGCATCCGCAGGGGCATCGGCTGCAGCGTCTTCTGGGGCTACCTGAGCAGCCACTTCCGCTGCC
>VYEH01000072.1:0-5423 GCA_009843005.1 Pseudomonadota bacterium
CGGGGCGGTAACATGATCGACGTCGATCCGGGTACCGGCGGGCCGGTCAACCTGCATCGATTCTGGGATACCGATGCCGTCGCCCTGTCAGGGCTTGGGGTTGAAGACTACGTCCGGAGCCTCGCAGGCTTGATCGAGACGAATGCCGTGACGTGGGTACAGGACACGCTCATGGACTGGGCGCGCGAGAGCCAGTCACTGCGGCCCGACGTCTACGACTTCGGCGGTCGCGCCAATCGCCTGACCCGCGACTACCTCGAAAATGCCGAGCGCATCACGCGGTTGCGCCTTGCCCAGGCCGGAGTCCGGCTGGCGGCGGAGGTCAACCGGGCGTTGTGCGATCCGGCCGACGCATCACCGTAAGAATTTGGAAGTCTCGCGTCTCAGCCATGGTCGCGGGATACCCGCGGCGGTGGCCTGGCGTCGGTTCGCCGTTACCGGAGCATGTCGTCGGAGCGTGGGGTCTGACCGCCGCTCCGCGTCAGGACGCGAAGTCCGGCTTCGATATCCGCCTCCGCCCTTCGCGCGGCGAAAAACTCGGCTGTTTTCAGGGCGGACACCTTCTCGGCGACTGCCATGGCGACGAACTGGTTCATACTCGTGCCATCCTCACGGCTGATCTCCGCAACAGCGTTCTTCAACGAAGCGGGTAGCCGCAATGGGTAGGTGCTGACTTTTTTCATGGTGAAATCCTCCGAAAAAAGATATCACATGAACCGAGGCGATGAGGACAGCCCAGGCAGCCCAATTGGCGGTCGGCTTGCGGGGTACCGACAGTCGTTCGTCTGCTCAGAAAATCCATCTTTACAACACATTCTTTTTGTAATCTGTATTTCTTACAACCGTTACGGTGCCAGAAGAGGCGCTCCGGTCTCGGCATGGGCTCTCGGTGCTCGCCTTGAGATCGTATAGAACCGGTAGCTAGTGGGAGGACACGGCTTATGGAATTCAAACTGATGCGGATCCCGGTTGCGAGTTTGCTGTTCGTGTTTTTCTCGATGCCGGTCAATGCTGAGCTGGTGCTGAGCAGTTCGGCAATCGATCATGGCGGAAACCTGCCCGCAGACCTCAAGTGCACGCGGGATGGTGGAGACGGTCATTCGCCGCCGATAAGCTGGACCGGTGCTCCGGCCGAGACCGAGAGCTTTGCCGTGATCATGCATCACTATCCTCGGGGCAGGGTGGAGGGTGTTGACATACCCAGTCACTACTGGCTGGTGTGGAATATCCCCGCGGGCACGACGTCCCTTTCCCGGGGTAACGTGGAATCCATAGGAACCGAAGGGGGTGAGAAGGACCGGAGATACATTGGCTACACGCCGCCTTGTTCGCCGGGTAACGCAAACCATGCTTACACCATCACGCTCTATGCCCTGGACGCAGAAGAAACGGGCCTTGGCAATGAAGACGATATCGATGTCGATTGGGTTGCCCTGACGGAAGCCATCGAGGACAAGGTGATTGCCTCCTCATCGCTCACGTTCGTCAATTGATGCGCAACTATTCCATCGAGCGATCATGGCGGCGCACCGTATCGCAGTGCCCGATGGAGCACGAATAGATGATTTGCATGTGATCAAACAAGAGGGTGGAGGAATTCAAATGCGACATATCCTGCCGGCGCTGGCATCGGCTACTCTCGTGGCCGGTTCGGCATCAGCGCACCACAACTGGTCGGCGATCTATGACGTTGAAGGCGATATGGAAATCGAAGGCGTCATCAGCGAGATAGAGTTTGTGAATCCGCATGTGCGGATGAGCTTTACCGTCGATGGGGGTACTCCAGACGAAAAAGTCTATACGACCGAAAGCAACTCGGTGGCTTCTCTCACGCGCATGGGCGTTACCGAGGAACTGGTTTCCGTCGGTACCCGGGTGCGCGTTGCCGGCTATCCATCGCGTACCCGCGATGACGATATCTTCATGAATCACCTGTTGCTGGTAGATGAGCATCGCGAAATCGTCTTTCTGCGCACAGCCGAAGCCCGGTGGCCGGTGGAAGCCGAACGCATCGGCAACACCGACGTGGCTCACGGCCGTGTCGTTGAAGAGGACTTTTCCAGGCGGCCCTCGTCGGTATTCGGCGTCTGGTCCACCATCTATGGAGCCGAAGGCAGTCATCGTGCGCTTGGCGCCACCGTCGAATGGACGGAATACGGCGAGCAGAACCGTAGCCGTGGGGGGGCGGATCCCACAAGCTGTGCCCCCCGGGATATTTTCAGCGCGCTGGGGGCGCCCTATCCGATAGAGATCGTCGACAACAACGATGGCACCCTCACGATTCGGGCGGAGTTCTACGACACCTATCGAACGGTGCACATGAATGACATGCCCGAGAACCCGGATGTTCCCCATGAATTCAACGGTCATTACTCCGCGGGGCGTTTTGTGGGCGATACCCTCGTCGTCGACACCCTGCAGTACCGCGAAGGCGGAATCGATGGCGACGACTACATGCAGGTGCACGAGACATTCACGCTAAGCGGGGATCACAATCGGCTGCAGTATTCCAGAGTAACCGTCGATCCCCTGTTCCGGGCAATGCCTACCATGGCGAAGAAGTGGTGGCAGTACGTGCCCGGTTCATTTGTTCAACCCTACGATTGCAATTATTGATTCGGCTATCGGCCTGGAGACAACGATGACAACGATTCAAGCAGCTTTGCGGCGTATTCCGATGGCGATTTTTGCGGCCGGAGTATGTCTTGGATATTCCTGGTCGGCACTGGCCGCGTCGGAGCAGGTCGAAGCCAACAAGGCCGTGGCGCAGCGCTATATCGAAGCCCTGGGGACGCCGGAATTTGCGGCGGTCGCCGCTGAAACGGAAGCAGCGGATCACAGGCTGCTCCGGCACGAATTCGAGAATCTCAAATACAACGCCGACGATCCCAGGCTCAGTACGATGCTCGACCCCGTCCATGTGGCCATCACGGACCGCACAAACACCATTACGCGCTTTCTGGGCGAGGGCGATCTGGTCGCGGCGACGCTTCGGGTGACCGGCACCCACTCGGGCAACCTCTACGGCATTGCGGCCACCGGCAAACCGATCGAGATCGAGGGGGGCGCCATCCTGAGACTGGACGACGAACGGAAAATCGTGGAGAGCTGGTTCCTGTTGGAGGAAGCGCGCCTGTTGCGCCAGGTGGGCGCTTGCCTGCCCGCGCGCGTCGACGGGCAAATCAATCTGCCGCCGATATACGATGACGTGCGCACATTCGATGAAGCCTTTGCCGAACACACGGCCAACCCGGCCGACACGCCGGAATACCGTCACAACCGGCTGCTACTGGCCTACAAGTCGCTCGACAAGCCCGATGACTACACTTTCACCGGGCGACCGTATTCGAACCGGGTTCGCGGCGGAATAGACAACATTGTGGAGCGTGGCGCCGAGCTTGGCGTCCAGGGCAGTCACGGAGCCTCGATGAGCGGCCGCCGCGACATGATCGGCACCTACCTGTCCGAAGGTGACCTGGCCATGATTTCGTTTCGGCTGACTGCCATCAACGACGGCCCGCTCTACGGCATACCGCCTTCCGGGAATGAGTTGCACGACTGGGAACTCGGCTTCGGGGAGTTTGACGGCGATTCCTGGGTGGATGCCTGGTGGATGGCGGACGAGCTTGCATTCCTCTTGACCATTGGCAATGAGGAAGCTCTGAACTTCCTGGTTGGAGGCTGCACTTAGCCACCCGCGGAAGTGGCGGCGCCGTGCTCGGTCGGGCAGTTTTCGCCCCGGCAACCGGCGCGAAAACTGTTAGCCCAGTCGTAGCTTGTAGCCGACCCCGTAGACGCCCGCAATGGGATCCACTTCCTCAGACACGCGCATCATTTTCCTTCTGATGTTCTTGATGTGAGAGTCGACGATGCGGTCGGACAGGGATTGCGAATACTCATAGATTAGCTCCATGATCGACGCGCTCGAAATGACGTGATTTCGTTTTGTCGCCAATAGCAGGAGGATCTGTAACTCTTTCGGCGTCAGCTCCAGTTCGGCGCCGTGGTAGTAAACGTCGTACAGGCCCGGATACAGGATGAGTTTACCCGCGGTTACCGTCTCGCCGGTTTCAGGCCTGGACCGCCTCAGTACGGCCTTGACCCGGGCCATGACTTCCCGGGCGCTGAATGGCTTGCAGATATAGTCATCCGCGCCCAGTTCCAGTCCGAGCAGGCGGTCGATCTCCGAGACCTTCGCAGTGACCATGATCACCGGCGTATCCGAGAATCGTCTCAGCGACTTGCACACATCGATGCCGGTGCAATCCGGAAGCATCAGGTCCAGAAGAACCAGGGCGGCGCCGTGTAGCCTGATGTAAGGCAGTACTACCAGGCCGCGGTCTATGTGATGGGTCGTGAATCCGTCCTTCCTTGCATAGGCGACCAGCACTTCGGCGATGGCGTGCTCGTCTTCGACAACGAGAATATGGTTGCGCATCAGACTGCCCCGGCCCTTGGGAACGCACACTCGATGCCGACGCCGCCCAATTGCGAGTGGTAGGCTCTCATGCGGCCTCCGTGCGAAGCGACAATGGCTTCGCACAGGGCGAGCCCCAGGCCGGCGCCACCGGACCTGCGGCTGCGGGATTTCTCGACGCGGTAAAGGCGGTCGAACAGCAGCGTCAGATCCTCGTCGGTTACTCCGGGCTCCGAGTCTTCGAATGACGTGATCACCTCCTCGGCGGTTGCCGAGATCCTGACCTCGATACGGCCACCCGCGTCGGTGTACCGGCAACTGTTCTGGAGAATGTTGGCGTAGACCTGCAACAGCCTGTCGGAGTCGGCGAAAATTCGGACGGGATCCTGAAGCGAGGAGGTCAGGCGCACCTCGATGGATTTCTTCACGCACGTCGGCTGAAATCGTTCAATGGACTGTTTCAGCAGAGGCATGGGATCGAGGTTGGACTTTCGGTACCCGAGCTGTCCCGATTCCGCCAGAGACAACAGGTAAAGATCGTCGATCAGGCGGCTCAGTCGATCCGTTTCCCTGGAAAGGAAGGCCAGTCGATTCGGTTCAGCTTCGAAGACGCCGTCTCGCATCGCCTCGAGTTGAGATTGCAGGGCAGTCACCGGCGTCCTCAATTCATGGGCAATGTCCGTCGCCCATTGACTGCGATCGCGCTCGTTCTTTTTCAATGTCTTGGCGAGTTCATTGAAGTCCTCGCACAGTTTCGTCAGTTCGTCGTTGCCCGAAACGTCAAGCTCGCTGTCGAAGTGGCCCGCGCGCAGCCTGGCCGTACCCTCCGTCAACTGGCGAATCGGCGACAGGATCCGCCGCGACAGCAGGTGGGCTACCGTCAACGCACAGAGCAGGACGGCTGCGCCCGCTCCTACGCCGGTCAGCAGTTGCCGGGAAAGAAACGCGGCATCCGGGCCGTCCTCCAGCGAGCGAATTGGTACCAACCCAACGTAGCCCAACAGTT
>VYEH01000072.1:5433-9562 GCA_009843005.1 Pseudomonadota bacterium
CCAACAGTTCGTCGCGAAATTCCAGGGAGCGTTGAATGGGGTTCTCGCCGATGCTCTGTCTGCCGAAGACAACTTGTTTGTCCGTGTCGTAAAGGCTGACGCGTCTGGCGACGTCACCTATCGCCGGAGGGTCGGTGGGTAGTATTGGTTGAACGGCGGTTTCCTGTACTCCGGTGACCGCACGGCGCAGATCCCGGTCAATTCGAAGCCGGTCCCACGACCCCTCCATCTCGAAGAAGTCCAGCAGGCGCCCCTCTATGATGCGGATCCGCTCAATCTCGCTCTGAACGATCAGCGAGTAGTAGCCTTGCCGCAGACCCGTCTGCATCAGCGCAACCAGGACGACGATGGCCAGCAACGTAGACAGGAAGAAGCCCAGTAGAAGTTTGGCGGTTAGCTTCAAGACGCAATGCTCATATTTACTGCCGGTTTACCCATGCTAGTGGCAATCGTTTTTGCCACGCAACCGGCGCTCATAGAAAAATCCATCGTTACTCCATAATCGTTCTGCCGTGGAGAAACGACAGCGGCCGCAATGCGTCTTCCGGCAGTTCGCCGGCGTCGTGGCCGGTGTGGATTTTCTGGGTTGTTCAAAACACCGGGTTAACTTGTCGGTATCATTGAGACAGGCGCACTTTCAAGACAGACGTTCTGAAAATGCACAGCTATCCGGTATTTCCATGAAGAGCCGTTCCTGGCCGTCCAGCCTGATACTGTTCGGCGTTGTCGCCTGTTTTGTCCTGTCCGGGTTAGCCGCTCTGCTTTATCAAACAGCCTGGTTGCGGCAATTCTCCCTGGTTTTCGGGACTTCGGAATTGGCGGTTGCTGCCGTGCTCGCAGCCTATATGGGCGGACTGTCCCTGGGTGCCGCGGTTGCGGCCCGTTACGTCCACCGCATTACCCGTCCGGTCTTGTTCTACGGCCTGCTTGAAGCGGGCATTGCCCTGTCCGCGTTGGCGGTGCCGCTGCTGCTCCAACTCGCCCGAATGGTCTATGTGGCAATGCTTGGGGGCCAGCCCGAGCCTGTGGACGCCAGTGGGCTCGGGCAGTCATTTTTCTACCTGATCGTCGCTTTCATCGTGCTTGCGATTCCAACCACATTTATGGGCGCCACCTTGCCATTGCTGACCAAATACGTGGTCAAGTCGGAAGCGCAGATCGGAACCCGGGTGGGGCTTCTGTACGCGACCAATACCATTGGCGCCATCGGCGGCACCCTGGTTGCCGGATTTGTCTTGCTGCCGCTTCTGGGATTGAATGGCACTGTCTGGGTCGGTGTAGTGATCAACCTGATTGTTTTCATACTCGCGGCCTCGATTGCGATCCAGATAGGAAAAACGACTTCAACTATGGAGGCGGACAGGCAGCCCTCGAGTCCTGCCGTTGGGGAAGGTCAATCTGAACCGACAGGTGTACTCCGCCGTCATTTCTGGATTCTTCCCATCATGCTGCTTTCGGGCGCCAACGCCTTCGTCTACGAAGTGCTGTGGACCCGGCTTCTGGGACACATACTGGGGGGCAGCATCACCGCCTTCGCCACCATGTTGGCAGGTTTCCTGAGTGGTATCGCGATAGGCAGCGCCATTGCGTCGCGTTTTGCCAGGACCCGGGACCAGGCGGCCGGATATTTTGTGGTTGCTCAGCTAGGTATTGCGGTGACCTCCAGCCTGATTTACCAGTTGCTGCCGTTGGCCATTCCGGAAACGGCGGGTCTTGGCGGAAACGTCGCCTTTGCCATCCTTGTCCTGTTGCCGGCAACTGTCTTTATCGGGGCCACCTTCCCCCTGGCGGTGCGAATGCTGGCCGTTTCAAAATCGGATGCGGCTCCCGCCTCGGCCAGGGTGTACTCCTGGAATACGGTGGGGGCGATTGCAGGCGCCACACTCGCGGCCTTTTTCATAATTCCCCTGCTCAAGTATGAAGGAACGATAAAGCTTGCCGTGTTGCTGAATGCCGCTCTCGGTCTGGCTGCGGCTTTCCTTGTAACCCGTCGTGTCAGAAGCGCGATCGTATTCCCCCTGATTTTTTTCCTCGGTATCCTGGGTTTCTATTACCCCAAAATGCCCGAAGAGATTCTCAGGTCCAGCCCCGTCTTCCCTATGCCGGGTGGCGAGATCGTCTTCTATGAAGTGGGTCGATCCGCCACGGTGGTTGTTATTGAAGAGGGTGGTTCTTTCTACCTGCGTACCAATGGTCTGCCTGAGGCAGCTCCCAGCGAGATTGGCTCACCGCCGGAGCGAAGGACCCAGCGGAACTTGTCGCTGTTCCCGGTCCTGGCGAGGCCCCGGGCCGAATCCATGCTGATTGTGGGTTTTGGGGGTGGCGTTGCCCTGGAATCCGTGCCCAGGACTGTCACCGGCGTGGATGTGATCGAGCTTGAACCCCAGGTGCTTCAGGCAAACCGGTTTTTTGGGGACAGGCGAGAAAACAATCCGCTGGACGATCCCCGTGTCAAAATCGTGGTCAACGACGCAAGAAGCGCCTTGTCGCTGACGGAAAAAAAGTACGATGTCATCGTCTCGCAGCCCTCCCATCCGTGGACGGCCGGGGCTTCACACCTCTATACGCGCGAATTCATGCAGCTCGCCAGGGAGCACCTGACGGAAGACGGTGTGTTTCTGCAGTGGATGAACGCCACCTTTGTCGATGACTTTTTATTGAAAGCCCTCTCGGCGAGCATGCTGGATGTTTTTTCCCACGTTCGGATGTACCAGGTCGATCCCGGAACCATCTTTTTCATGGGTTCGGAGCAGCCTCTGGATCCGGAGCGGCAGATGGCGCGTACGGGGCTCCCCCTGAGCAATGATGTCCTGACCTACCTCGAGGAGGGGGTAGGGGCTCCGGAGGATCTGTTGGTCGCCCTGACGATGGATCAGGAAAATCTCGTAAATTTTTCTGCCGGCGCACCTCCGATTACCGACAATCGCAATTACATGGCAACGGTCTCCTCGAGAGTTCTGGACGATGGCACGGCCCTGAACCAGTTCAGCCTCTATGACCTTGTAAAGGGATACGATCCGTTGACGACAGCGGAGAACTGGATTGGAGAAGCCTTTCCGGCGCCCATCGATTATTCCTATATAAGCAGGCGTTTCGATGCCATGGGCTGGCACGCGCGAGCGTTGGCGCTGGCTGAACGGCTCTATCGGGAAGGAAATATTCAGGCACTGGTAGTGAATGCCGTGGGACTGCAGAGCCAGGGAAACAGGCAGGAATCCCAAGCTCTGCTACGGCGAGCTCTCGATGCTGCGCCGGGCAACCAGCAGGCCAGATATGCCCTCTTGCAGCCATGGTTCGGGGATATTTTCAGCGGAGCAGAGGTACCGGCCTACGTGCAGGAGGAACTCGTAAGGCTCGAGGGCTCAGCAGCGGATGTATTTGCGGGGCTTCAGGCGCTGGAGGCTCGGGACATGGCAACCCTGCTCGATCTGGACGCGGAGTTGGCCGCGGTGCTCCCCACCGATTTGTGGTATGCGACCAGCGTCATGTTACGCGCAGAATGGCGAATTCAACTCACCACCCCCGGATACCAGCCGAGAATGTTCAACGAGGCAACGGCTCTGATCGATAGCGCCATCGCGATGTTTCTCGATGTTCAGCTCTACATGATGCGCATCAGGTCAACCTACCTGGCCGGCGATATCGACGCCACCCTGGCTACGGCAAAGAGCGTGTTGCGGCTGATTGACGTTCAGATCGATCGGCTGGAAGAACAACCCGACTTGTCCGACTCCCAGGCTGTTTCGCTCAGGGCATTGCGGCTGGATGAGGTCGAGAACTTCATGAGCGAGTTGGCAGTCAGGCACGGTGATCGGGCGCCGGAACTGGAACGGATTCAGGACACCATCGACTCACACAGGGAGAGAATTCTCGGCCTATAGGAACCTGTGGCGAAGCCCCTGGTGCGCCACCCCCTGGTTACCTGACATCCAGGCCGTTGTAACAGCCAATCACCTCTAGAAAGCCGGGCTTTCTAATCCTCGAGAATATGGATCTCGCTGATTCGGCAGTAGGTTTCCTCGTCGATAATGATGGAGTCTTCCGCGTCGATCTGTCCGCCGGTGCCGGTCGTGTCAAAAAGGTTGCCGAACCCGGCTTCAGGACAATTGTGAGCGAATGAGTTCAGGTA
>VYEH01000072.1:9572-15263 GCA_009843005.1 Pseudomonadota bacterium
CATGACGACTGTGCTGGCGTTGACGGGTTCCAGGGTGAATGTGGCGGGGTCCGGCACATTTTCAACCGCTATGACACGTGAATAGCCGAGACTCTGTCCAATTTCATCGGGATTCGCACCCTGGATAGCAGGAGTGGTTTCGCAAGCGGCCAGAAGGGCGCCCGACGCAAGAGTCATAAGAAGCCTGGTAGTTTCCCTGGTGAAGATCATTGTTTTCTCCTGAAAGAAGCCCTTGGCCGAAGCCAAGGGCTTTGAATATTGCCCGATATTACCAACTAGAACCTGTAGTTCGCTCTCACCCCGATCGAACGAGGATTACGAGGCCGGAACTGGAAGCTGTCCCGCGCGAGATCCTGGTAGGTCCAGGTTTCACCCAGGTAGCCGGTCATGGGCGTAGTCGGGGCAGTGACGAAGTCGAGCAGTCCCATCTGCGACACGTCATCGGGGAATCCGAAAACATTGCGGGGAGAATCTTCGTCGGTCAGGTTGGTGACGTACACGGTGGCGCTCCAGGTGCCGCCACGGACGCTGAGGTTCAGGTTGGCCGTCGTCGCTGCCGGATACCAGTTGAAGTTGGCCGAGTTGTCATACTGCTTGCCCTCGTGGCGAACATCCAGCCTGGCGCTGTAACGCAAATTGCCGAAGTCCGTGGAAAAAGTGGGGCTGATGGAATAGCTGATCTCGGGTTGGTCGGCGATCGTGTTGCCATCGGTGATGTAGCAGGTGCTGGTCAGCGTATCGCCTTCACCCGGGAACCGTACGTTCAGGCCCAGGGCGGACATGTAGTCGGGCCGATCCCCGGCGCCGGTGACCCCATCGGGATGAAGCCCGTTCAACTCGGTAAAGTTGATGGCGTTGAACAGGGCGATATCGCAAAACTGGTCGTATTCGCCCTGCATGAGGCTGGCCTGCGCCCGAACATCCCAGTTGGGGTTGATGCGGAAGTTGCCTTCGATTTCCGCACCCCTGATTTTAACGTCGCCAAAATTCAGACTGGTGGCGACGTTGCTGCCGTCAGCACCATTTACCCACATGTATTGCATGCCATCCACGGTACAGGGATTGGGGATCGGATCCGTATCGCCCGCCAGTGCATTCGACGCACAGGGGCTGTCCAGATCGATTGATCCGTTCTGGATTTGATCCGCCCAGTCGATCCAGTAAACCGCTCCGGCATAGGTCAGGCGTCCGCCAAGCGCATTGCCCTTGAAACCGAGCTCCATCTGAGTGATCTGCTCTTCCTTGTAGGATGTAAAGTCATCGCGGGTAAATTCGGTCCGAAAGACCTGTCCCGGGAGCCTCGTGGTCTGGGTGCCATCGGTGTACCACACCCCCGGATCCACGGAGTTGTCCCAGGCGTCGCTGGTGCCATCCGGTACAGGCTCTCCAGTATCGTTATTAATCTCGTCCGTCACGGCGGCGGCTCGATCGTAGGGAACCAGTCCATTCGGAACGCCGTTCTCGAGAATGGACAGCGTATTCGCGGACAGGACGCCGACATTGATTCCCGCCGGGTTCACGCCCTGAGCCCATTGAAAATAGTAGCTGGTATTTTCATTCGGGTTGTACGTGAGCGAGACGCGGGGAACGAAGGACCGGGTGGTGACCTCTTCGGAAAGGCCGGTGGTTTCGTTCGTTGCGCCAACGACATCGTTGGCGGACCGGCCCTCCACGGAGAAGGTCCACCGGTCCGAGATGTCATAGGCGGCGTTGAAGAATACGGCCGAGTTCTGCGCCTGCTCTCCGATAATCTCATTGTCCGGCGCAAAGGGAATGCCAGCGTTCCTGAAGCCCGAAAGCTGCATGAATTCATCCACAATGCCATTGAACTGGGCGGCGGCCGCGAGAAACTCCACACCCATGCCGGGACCGCCCCAACGCTCCTCCAGATAGTCATAATCGTAGAAGGAGGCGCCGACAACCCAGCGCAACCGGTCTTCCGCGGGCGATACCCAGCGCAGCTCGGCATATTGCTCTTCGATGTCACCGAAGCTGGGACTGGGAACACGCGGAGCGCCCATGCCGGAGAGAATTCTCCATCCCAGTTGGTCACCTTCCCATTGAATGTTTGCCCCGTCAGAAAACATGTCAAAGGAGTTGACTACTCCATCGTCAAAGACACCGAAATTGTCCGGGTCGTAGTAGTAGAATCCCGTGGCGTTTGCACGCTGGAAAGTCTCGTCGCTTTGCATGTAGGAAAACTGTACTGCACTGCCGTTTGCGAACAGCTTGTCGGCCTGGAAAGTAATGCGATCCCGCCCACTCTTGGTGCCGCGCTCATTTTCGGGAATAGAGTAAGCCCGAGCCATCATGAGGATCTGCTCTTCAATGGACAGGACTGTGCCGTCATCCATTGTGAAAGGTCCTGCTACGGGTAGGCGTATAGCCATTCCCATGGCGAAGCCCATGTCGTTCAGCGCATCGTCGACCAGGTGTTGAAGATTCAGCGGATTAACATTGAGCCAATGCTCGATGTCGTGCTGAGAGTACAGGTCGCGGGCGTTATCCCAGTTACATTCCATCTCGCCGAGCAGCCAGGGGGCCATCATACCCGCATCGACGAATACGCCGTTGCCTTCAAAGCATGCGTCGCGCTCGGCTTGGGTAAGAAACATGACCGGTGCGCGCTGGTCGTGCGTTTCCAATGAGGTAAAGGTCATGGCCAGCCGCAGCGTATCGTCGGGCTCGAATACCAATTTGCCGCTGAGATTGCCGCCGGTGCGGGCGCCGAACTCGGTGCCATCGGCCTGATCGACGTTGGTTTCGATACCTTCCAGCACCTGGTAACCGTAATTCCCGCGTGCGTGCCATATTTCAGGCGTGGTGCTGTCTTCATGCGAATAGTTCACCAGGAAGCCCAGGTTGTCCAAAATCGGACCACCAACACTTACACTGGCTGTTCGGGTTCCGAAGTCGTTGTAGTTGAGGTTTACATTGCCTTCAAAGGTATCGCCCGGATTCGCAGTCACGTAGTTGACCGCGCCGCCAAAGGTCGATCGTCCGAAAGCCGCGCTCTGCGGGCCTCGATAGACCTCAACCTGCTGAAAACCGAAAAAGCCGATGGATCCCGCGGAGCCGAGAACCGGAATGCCGTCGACGAATGAAGTGACCTTGGTTCGGTTGGGCGCGACGTCGTTCGCCTGGATTCCGCGAATGCTTGGAAGCGCCGCCAGCCGGTCTTCCTCTTCATCAAAATGAAGGCCCGGAACCATTTCATACAGGTCGTACAAGGTTTCGATGCCGGCGTCCTCAATCAGGGTATTGCTGAATACCGAGGTGGATACCGGAACATCCATCAAGGATTCCTCGCGTTTCCGCGCGGTAACCACGATCTCTTCCAATGTTGGAGCCACTTCGTCTTCATCCTGAGCGACGGAAGGCGCCGTGTAGAGCATGCCCACGGATACGCCCGCCAGCAGCAATCTATTGAGAATCTTCATCTAATCCACCCTTGTTTTCTTGGTTCGGTTACCCGAAAAATCATCGAACGGTCAGATCGTTGCAAAAAAGTAACATTCGGACACGAATGTATATTACCCACTAAATGTGGAGTAAAGATGGAGAAGGGCGACTGCCGTTCGGATGCCCGGCGGTCTTGCGCGAGGTGCTGCGTAGACATCCATCGTCTCTCCACATTCGTAACGTACCATTCGGTTGTGAATCGGCCAGATCGGCTGAGGCGCATTTTGTGTTCTTTGTCTCGGATTGGGCGTTTTATGAATAATCGAACTACCGCCTTTCTCGCGTGCGTGGCCAGCCTGGCGATTTCGCCAGTCGGTAGCGCCAACGAACCGTTGACGATCAGGGCAGACGTGTGGGTGGATAACTGGTTCGCCCTGTATGCCGGAGACGAGCTGATCAAGGAAGATACGGTTCCATACGACACTGAACGGTCTTTCAATTCGGAATCGTTCACTTTCGAAACCGATCCGTCGTCGGTGCTCAGTGTCCTGATAAGGGACTACATGGAAAACGACACCGGCCTGGAATATGTTGGGACGCGCCGGCAGATGTTGGGCGATGGGGGATTTATCGCTCAGTTCGTGGACACGGAGACGAACCGCCCGGTAGCGGTGTCGGATGAGAGCTGGCGTTGCCTGGCCATTCATCAGGGGCCGATCAACAGGAGCTGCCAACGTTCTTCGAACCCGGAACAGGATTGCGAGACAATCATCCAGCCGGAGCCCGACAATTGGAAAGATGCCGATTTTGACGACAGCGCCTGGCCCGAGGCCGTCGTGCGCACCCGGCAGGAGGTTCGGCCCATGAATGGATTCAATCGGGTTACGTGGAGCAGCGAAGCCAGGCTGATCTGGACGGCGGATCTGGATGTGGACAATACGTTGTTGTGCCGGTTCGCCATTTCCGCGCCGGAGTAGTCAGGGCGTAATCGGCGAGCCGGCAAGAGATTGAAGAAGGCATTTTCTCTACCGGCATTCGCGTTGTGAACTTTCTGACGAAAGAGAAAAACGGAGGGGACATTCCTTGATTACAGAGCAAATAAAGCGGATCTGCGGAGCCGTGCCTTGCGCCCTGCTTGCGCCCCTGGTTCTCCTCGGTTGTTCCGGCGGTTCGGCGCCTGGCGATGCATATGCGCAAGGTGCTGGCGACACGCAACGACCTGGCGATGTTCCCGAGCGCAGGGAGAATGTGACCACCCTGTCGCCCGCCGAGCATTGTGCCGCGGTGATCGCCTCGGTGGTGGAAGCGGGATTCGAGGACGAAGCGCGGGTGACGTGCCACAGCGATCGCGCACTCATTCATTCCGACAGCTACCCGAGCCACGAAATGATGACCGGTATCGTGGGTACGAACGAGCAGATACCCCTGCCGGCCCCGGGATACAACGCGCCGGTTCATTTCAATTCGGCCTTTACCGGCACGCCCCAGACTCGCGATTCCTCCCTGGCAATCGCGGTCAACGGCATACCGATCTTCGACTACAGCGCCGGCGGTGAAATGAGCGTGGACGATCTCTACTACCATCAACCGCATGTCGATACGCTGCTTCGCCAGGAGATCGATCACTGTGGCGGTCATGTAGGCCGGGGCGACGACTACCACTATCATGAGCTGCCCCGCTGCATGATCGAACAGATGGACAATCGGGATGAGAATCCAATCATTGCCTGGGGGTTCGACGGGTTCCCGATGTACGGAAACGACAACCCAGACGGCTCGCCGATCGCGGCGGGAATCCTCGACGTTTGCAATGGCCAGCTCGATCCGGTGTTTGGCTATCGCTACCACACGTCCGAGGAGCCTCCCTACATCATCCAGTGCCTGGTCGGGGAGGTGGGCGATCTGAGCGCGGTGCCCACCATAGGAATCAACCGTCCCTCCGGAAGACCCACACTCGTGGAGGATCTGGCCTTCACTCACGATGGCGCCGGCACCGGATTACTGACCTACAACTACCAGGGCGAGTCCTACTACATCCAGTCCTGGCCGACGGACGGCGAGAGCTGCTTTGAAGTCGAATGGAAGACCGTCACCAATGGCGGGGTCGTGGAGTCCGGCGAGTATTGTCATGTCATCAGGACGGGCGGCGGAATGGGACCGCCTCCCGGCGGTGGCATGGGGGGACCTCCCGGCGGTGGAATGGGAGGAGCACCCGGCGGCGGCATGGGGGAACCTCCCGGTGCCGGCATGGGTGCGCCGTGAAATTCGTTGCAAGGCAAGGCCCAAGAC
>VYEH01000225.1:0-345 GCA_009843005.1 Pseudomonadota bacterium
CTGGAATCTACCCGGAAATCCCGTCGACCTGGAGCAACGCGAAGGACGCGTCCATCGATTCAAGGGACATGCGATAAGATTGAACTTGGCACATCGACAGATCGGAGTTGTCCGGGGCCAATCCGTGTGTCCTGACGATCCGTGGAAAACGATGTTTGATGCGGCAAGCGCCGAAACCGGGACTGGTACCGACCTCATTCCCTACTGGATTCTCGAAGGTCCGGTAAGGGTCGAGCGTCGTGTCCCCATGCTGCCTTTCAGCCGCGAAGTGCGTCGGCTGGAATGGTTAAAACACAGTCTGACAGTCTATCGGCTTGCGTTCGGTCAACCTCGACAAGAGGATTT
>VYEH01000225.1:355-908 GCA_009843005.1 Pseudomonadota bacterium
GCAAAGCCTGTTGGGAACGGACACCGCGATCGAGGATCTCGCAGATCTCCAGATTACGCTTGAACCTCAAACTTCGCTTCGATGAATGACTTTCATTGCTCCAACGTGGGTGCTGGAGCCGCAGGCTGACGTGAGTCAAGGTCAATGGCGAGGCTGTCCGCGACGCGCTCGGCGGCCGCCTTCACGGAATCCCGCGCAAGATGTGCGTAGCGGGCGGTTGTCTGGACCTTACGGTGGCCGAGGAGCTTCCCGATCATCGGGAGGCTCTCGCCCAGGGAGAGGGCCCTCGACGCGAAGGAATGCCGGAGGTCATGGATGCGGACATCCTCCAATCCGGCCTTCTTGCGGACGACCCCCCACGTCGCGTTCAGGTTGCTCAACCGGGCGCCCGGTCCGCGTCCGGAAATGACCCACGGATTGTCCGGTTGCCGGGGCAGAGAGACCAGCACCTGCCTCGCCGTCGGCGACAGCGGAACCGCGCGTGCACCAGTCTTCGCGTCGCGCAATCGAATCTCGTCGTGCTCGAGGTCGACGTCCTCCCAGCGCAGCGTCA
>VYEH01000225.1:918-2765 GCA_009843005.1 Pseudomonadota bacterium
TGCGTAGAAACGAGCATGCCTTCCGCTCCATCGCCTCGACCGCGGATCGCAAGTGATCTGGGTGGTTGTGGCCGTAAACCGACTCCAGCACGTCGAGACTCAAGCCAGAGAAACCGGCCGCCGCCCACTTGCCGGCGCCGCGCAGAATAGCCCACATCACGGCTGTGTGCCGCTGGTTGTGACGGGCGCAACGGTCGATGCTAGATGCCATCAGCGCGGTGTGCCAAGCCGTCTTCAGGCTGCCCACGCGCTGCCCCTCGACCTCGACCACGAAGTGGGCGCCGTGGCGCTCCCATTGCCGCAGGTGGGCCGGCAAGGGTCGCAGGATTGGGTGCAGCCGGAGTGCGCTTCCTGGGCTCCGCCTTGCCTGCCGCACGCCGGGGTAGCACGCCCTCTTCAGTGTCGACCCACCCGCCCTCAGTGTTCGGCTCGAAGCCGAGCCGCAGGATCGGGTCAGAAGCATGCGCATGCAGCCTGTCCGCGAACGGACAGCAGCGAGATTTCCACCTTCCCCGCCCCAGCCTCGGGGGTCGCGCTCCGACAGGAAGCGCTCGCAGCTCCACGTCGGGTACTTCTTGATGAACCGGCATGGATTGCCGCCCTTCGGGGCGTAGCCCGATTTCGCGGCCTTGTGGAACAGGCGCGACAGCAACCCGATTACCTGGTTTGCCGTGGTCGCCTTGTCGCGCAGCCGATAGTGCAGCGCCGCAACTTGCTCTGGCGTGATTTCGCCAAGACGCTTCCGCCCGAATTGCGGCAAGAGATACTTGTCGAAGAGGTGCCGACAGGATCGCGCGGTCGTCGGTTTACACCGCACCTTCACATGCTCGGACATGTACTGTTCCGCAAGTTCGCCGATTGTCGGACCGCTGGCGAAACCGTTCTCCGCCCCGGGTCGAGCAGGCGCCTCGCCGTTCTTCATGCTCGCGATGATTCCGCCGGCCTCGCGCCGCGCGGCATCCAGGGACCAGACCCCGTGGCGGCCGATGGTGACGCGCCGGGACTTCCCACCCGACCGTTTGTGCACCATGTAGGCCTTCGAGCCGGAGGGATGGACGCGCAACCCGAAGCCAGGAAGCTCGCGGTCCCACACCACGATCTCGCGTTCGGGGACGGTTAGCGCTTCAACAAAGCGAGTTGTGAGGGTTTCCCTGTTCGCGCTCGGCATGGCTGAATTCCTTTCTCGATATCGGTTGGTCCGCAGCACTACCGTCCGTTGGATGGCATGATCCTCGCCCCGATGTCCGCGGCGATCTTCGCGCTCGAATCACGCACCGAGTCCCGGGCAAGATGCGCGTATCGCGCCGTCGTGTTCACCGTCCGGTGACCGAGCAGGTCTCCAATCATCGGGAGGCCCTCACCCAACGCGAGAGCACGGGACGCGAACGTGTGCCTCAGGTCATGCAGGCGAACCCCGTCCAGGCCGGCGCGTCTCCGGACGCGGTCCCAGGAGTCGTTGAGGTTGACCAGGCGGGTGCCCTTCTTCTTGCCCGGAAACACCCACGGGCTGTCGGGGGTGCGAGGTAGGCCCTTCAGCACGTCAGCCGCCGCCGACGCCATCGGCACCGTGCGTGCGCCGGTCTTGCTGTCTGGGAGCCGCATCTCCCCGGCGTCGAAGTTCAGGTCGTCCCAGCGCAGACACAGGATCTCGTTGCGCCGGCACCCGGTCAGCACGAGGAGGCGGATTGCCGCCGCCGCGTGGACGGACGCCAGACGCTCGGCCGGTGCCACCCGCAGCGCTTCTCCGAGCCGGTGGAGCTCTTCGCGAGTCAGGAACCGCTCGTGCTTCTCCACCTTGAAGCGGGCTACGCCCCGACAGGGGTTGCTTCCGGCGGGACGCCATCCCC
>VYEH01000020.1 GCA_009843005.1 Pseudomonadota bacterium
CCCCTCCACCCTCACTGAGTCGGCCCCCACTACCCATCAACGGCAGAATGCGCGGTGTGCGTTCATCTGCGCCGGCCTGTGGAGTATGCTTTGGGCGTTGATTCTCGAGCGGCCGCAGTATTGTGGTGCGGCAGGGAGGCGCCATGAGTATTGCTTCACGAACTGCGCTTCTGATTTCGGTTGCGTTGGCGGCATGCACCGAGCGGCCAGCCGGCGAAACTGCCGGCCCCGTGACCTACATCGATGACTGGCAGGGTTCGGGCGTACAGGGGACGCTGGTCTATTGGAAGGGTGTCGCATCGAACTTCCTTGCCAGGCCGCGCCACGTCGGGATCTGGTTGCCGCCCGGGTACGACGCTGCCGCAGAGGCGCGTTACCCGGTCCTGTATATGCACGACGGCCAGAATCTGTTCGATCCGCGGCTGATTGGCAGTGGCGAAATCTGGGACGTGGACGATGCGGTCGTGCGCCTGGTGGAGTCGGGCACGATTCCCCCGGTCATCGTCGTGGGCGTTTTCAACTCGGCTGACCGAGGGTTCGAGTATTCGCCGTGGCATGGGGCGCCGGACTATGCCCGTTTCCTGATCGACGAACTCATGCCCCGCGTGAATGAAGAGTTTGCCACGCTGACCGGCCCATAGGATACGGCGGTGATGGGTTCATCCATGGGCGGTCTTCTTTCGTTCTACCTGGTAACCAACCACCCGGACGTGTTCGGGGCCTGCGGTTGCATTTCTTCCCACTTCGTGTTGTCGGAGGCCTGGGCCGCGCGATTCGCTTCGGGTGACGAGACCGCGGGAGGCGCCGACGACACGCCCTACATCATTCGGGATATCGAGAATGGCCTCACGGTACCGGATGGCGTTCGCTATTGGTTCGACTACGGCACCGAAGGGCTGGACGCCGAATACCACGAACCGCACCTGGCCGTCCGGGAGTGGCTGTTGCAGCAGGGTTTGAGCGAGGGGGCGGACTTTGTGATCAAGCCCTACGAAGGCGCTAATCACAACGAGGCTTCGTGGCGCGAACGGCTGGACGATCCGTTGACGTTCCTGTTTGACTCGCCTGGCGGCGAAGGGGACAACTAGGTTGTTGAATACCTGGATGACTACTGCGCGCGCCCGAATACGGGCGCTGTCGGTCTGGCTGGCGGCTGCCTCAATCGCGACGCCGGTCATGGTTTGTGCCCAGGACGCACGGGAACCGCTTGAAGTCTGGCACACGTTCGGCGCCAACAGCACGGACGAGCGGATTTTCCTGAGTGCCGTAGAGGCCTTCGAGGCCGCGCACCCGGACGTCGATGTCGAGCCGGTGCGAATTCCCTACCTGCAAAACCTGCAGCAGTTCATCAATTCGTCCCAGGGCGGCGAGGCGCCCGATGTGGTGCGGCTATCCGATACCGAACTCGGCCGGATCGGGCATATCTCGGTCGAAGGCTTGCCGCTCCTGGAGGACTTGAGGCCACACCTGACGCCTGTGCAGCGCTCGCGCTTCGAACCGCGTGCGCTGAACGCGATGCGCTACGGCGCGGCGCTGTACGCGATTCCGGTCAGCCAGGGTTGCCTGGCGCTGGTCTACAACAAGTCCCTGTTCGACGCGGCGGGCGTTGCGTATCCGAACGATGACTGGACCACAGACGACCTGGTCGCCGCCGCGCAGGCCCTCGCCCGCGACGATGTACTTGGAATTGCCCTGCCGCTGAAGTGGTCTTACTGGTTCATTCCCTTTCTCACGGGTTTTGGCGGAACGTTGTTCGACCTGGAAGACAATCCCACCCTTGATTCCCCCGGTTCGGCGCGGGCGCTGGAGTGGTTCCTGGATCTGGAACGTGTGCACGGCGTGGCCGCGTCGAGCACCGGCATCGAGGCCATGTCCACCCAGTTCCAGTTATCCAGGGCGGCCATGGTGCTGGACGGTTCCTGGAACTGGAATGCCTACCTGGAGGCGGGCCTCGATCTGGGTCTGGCGGTCATGCCGGTCGTTGTTGAAACCGGCAGGAGAATGGGTCCGATGTTCAGCGTATTCGGTTGGGGCGTGTCCAAGCAGAGCGCCGCCAAGGTGGAATCCGTCAAGCTGGCGCTGTGGCTGTCGTCCTACGACGTTCAGAAGGACTTTGCAGTCGAGACCTACATGATTCCGACCGATTTAGCGCTGACGCAGGACCCGGATATCGCCGCCAACGCCACGCTTAACGGCTATCTGCGGCAGGTTGGATTCGGAACCGAAGTGCCGACAACACGCGCCACTTACATGATCTTCGAACAATTGGATACCGCGCTGGAGCTGACGTCCGCGGGCGAGATGGACGCGCAGTCCGCGCTTCAGGCCGCCGACGCCGAAATGGAGAGATTCCTGCGGCAGTGAAGGCTGCGAGTGGAACAGGCCTGCACCCGCGTCACTCTCAGTCCTGCTGCATTCGTATTCATGGGGCGAAACGTTGATCCCGTTGCGCAACTGTGTCATTTCTGGCGATGCAATGAGAGCAGCCATCTGCATTTCGGTACTGGTATCGCTTGCCGCGTGTACGCAGGACAGGCCGGGTAACGACGCCGGTTTGGCGGGTCCGCAGGTACCGGCCGGTACCGATGTCTGTGCTTCCGGCGACGGGCGGTTGCTGCACGTGCCATCCCCCGACTGGCGCGACCAGGTCATCTACATGCTGATGACCGACCGCTTCGACGATGGCGATCCGACGAATAACGACCAGGGCTACGGCGAATACGCCCACAGCCAGCCCAGCCACTTCAGCGGCGGCGACTTT
>VYEH01000257.1:0-235 GCA_009843005.1 Pseudomonadota bacterium
GCGTGGTGGTCAACACCAATGCGGAAGCCGGGCAGACCGTATTCCATGTTCACATGCACTTGCTCGCGGGACGGCCATTGAAGCTTGGGCTGGGCTGACTCGGGCAACAGGCCGGAGCCCGGTCAAACCAAAGCATCAGCGCATATGTGACCGAAAAAATGCAAGGTCTGCCTGGATCGCTCGCTCAAGCAAGTCCCCCGAAAACACGTGCGCGTTGCCGGGGTAGACTCGAAGC
>VYEH01000257.1:245-14795 GCA_009843005.1 Pseudomonadota bacterium
ATTGGTGGTGGTACTGGATGCCCCACGCTGACCGCACGCCGGTATCGTCGATCGTCACCTGTACGATGACAGGGTTGTTCACCTGATCGACGAAATTGCTCGGGTTCAGGTCACGTGCGACGAGATTCGTTTTGTGCACCGTGTTGTAGGTTTGTAGTTCCACGAACAGAACTTCCATGATGAAGCCGTCGGCGCAGCAGGGCGAATCGTACTGATAGTGGTGCGCCTGATCCCATAGCGACGTCGTCGCCGGCACCCACAGGGATGCGGCCGCGATCCGGTCGCCGACCGTGAATGCCCGCGCAGTCACATCGCCCCCCAGCGACCGGCCCCACAGGAACAGGTTGTCGCGATCGATTTCGAGGCCCTCGGGTGGGTCTTCGAATGACGACAGCGCGGCAACCAGGTTCAGGACATCGATCGTGTAGTACGCGGTGTACAGCCAACCGTTGAACCTCAGGCCGTCATTGTCCATGACACGCGGCACGAATTCGCCGGCTGAGTTTCTGATCCTGTTGCCGTGCCGGTCAAGCTGCCAGAAGCCGCTGTGTTGTCCGTTGGTTTCCGAAAAACCATGCCCGCGGTAGTCGGGAAACAGCACCACAAAGCCTTCCAGGGCGAATCGGATGATGGGCCAGGCCGATACGCGCTCCCGATAGGACGCTGAGTCCTGGTCGGAGCTGTAGAAATCCCTGAATGCCGCCCACTCGTTACCGGCGTTGCCGTGATTCATGATCAATATGGGATAACCGTCCGGTGGAGCGGGGGCGGCGGGGACATTCATCAGCGCGGAAAGCCGCAGTCCGTCTGATTCCCACTCCACAGCGTAGGAGCTGTAGCCCTCAAAATCACCGAGCTTGCGGGCTACCCGGAGCGACGAATCATAGTTGCGTTGCGTCAGATACTGAATTGAAATCGGCGCGCTGGAATTCCGCTCCGTCACCGTCGACTCGCCCTGAGCCCAGGCGTTGACCCAGGCGACGGTCAGCAGCAGCATTCCAGCCAGAACGGCCGCAACGGGCCTGGCTGCGCCTGGTGCGAAAACCGTCGCGCGCCTCCACGTCAACGTGGCAGGGGAGACGAAGACCTGAGTTCTATCGCGCATCGAATTGCCTGGCATCCCGCAAATGTTCAGTCAATAAGCTCGAGCCGCGACCGTCTGCTCGTATAGCTTGTTGTAGTTCTCGTAACGACCACCGTCGATTATGCCTTCTTCCAGCGCCGCCTTGACGGCGCAGTCGGGTTCGGCGCGGTGGGTGCAATCGTCGAATCGGCATTGGTCGCGGCGCGAGACGAATTCACGGAAGCCGAGCTGCACGTCCGCTGCGCGTTGTATGTGAGGCGCGTAGTTACGTACCCCCGGCGAATCGATGATTTCACCGCCACCGGGGTGCCGATGAAGCACGGAGGTCGTTGTGGTGTGACGGCCTTGGAGAAGCCTTCCGGAAAGCCGGCCCACTCGTTGTACGGCCTCTCCCAACAGTTCATTGAACAACGAGGACTTGCCGACGCCCGACTGCCCGATCAGCGCGCTTCGTTCGGCGCCAAACAGCTGTTCCAGTTCGCCGAGTCCGGTCGTTGCCACGGCGCTGGTCAGCACGACCCGGTACCCGATTATGCGATAGACCTTAAGCGTATCGGGCGCGTTCTCAACCAGGTCCATCTTGTTGAAGACAATCGCCGCCTTGAGTCCAGCGAGTTCAGCCGCACAGAGGTACCTGTCCACCAGGAACCAGTCGGGCTCAGGGTGCGGCGCCAGCACCACGAGGAGTTGGGAAAGGTTGGCGGCGACAACCTCCGGACGTCCCCGGGAATTGAGTCGCTGAAGCATGGATTCCCGCTTACGTACGGCTTGCACGATGCAGCTTCCGTCGCGCTCGCGGCGCCATTCCACGTTGTCGCCCACGACTGGCCGCAGCCGGCGCCCCAGGATCTGGCAGTCATGCACGTCGCCTGCCGGGTCCTCGACCAGCGCATGGCGTTTGAAGCGGGCGACAACGAGGCCGGTTTTAGCCATTGGCGTCAGGCCAGGAACCAACTGAATGCCTCTGGGCCGGATTACGTTCTGAACGTCTCTGCGCCAGGGCGCGTGGTTCCGCAGCACATCGCCCCGCTCCTGCTACAATGCCAATGTACCGGCGCGCGCCGGGCGGGGGAACTGGGAGACGGTAGAAGTGAAGTCCAGGGATCACTTGATCTGGATCGATCTTGAAATGACGGGGTTGGATCCCGACCGGGACGTCATCATCGAGATCGCAACCGTCGTGACCGACCGTCATCTGCTGGTTCTCGAGGAAGGTCCGGTCGCCGCAATCCATCAGGCCGACTCGGTACTGGACGCCATGGACGAGTGGAACACGAGGCAGCATGGGAGTTCCGGCCTCACCGAGCGCGTCAGGGCCAGCAGGACCGATGAAGCCGAGGCGGAGCAACGGACACTGGCATTTCTCCGCAAATACCTTGATCCGGGCGACTCACCCATGTGTGGAAATGGCGTTTGCCAGGACCGGCGTTTCCTGATCCGGCACATGCCCGAGCTGGCCGCATTCTTTCACTATCGCAATCTCGATGTATCCGCTCTGAAAATACTCGCAAGGCTATGGGCGCCTCCACACTTCAAGCCGTTTGAAAAACTCTCCACGCACCTTGCCATGGCGGACATTCACGACTCGATTCGCGAACTGAAGCACTACCGCGAGCACATGATCAGTTTCTAGCCCCCCCGGACGCGTGCTCGGCCAGGTAGAGCCAGGTATCCAGGACCGAATCGGGGTTAAGGGACAAGCTGGTAATGCCCCGGTCCAGCAGCCACAGCGCGAGGTCCGGGTGGTCGGAGGGACCCTGGCCGCAGATGCCCACGTACTTGTCCTGAGCCCGGCATGCACTGATGGCCATGTCCAGCAGGCGCTTGACGGACTCGTCCCGCTCGTCGAACAGCGCGGCGATCTTTCCGGAGTCCCTGTCCAGTCCCAGCGTGAGCTGCGTCATGTCGTTCGAGCCGATCGACATGCCGTCGAAATACTCAAGGTAGCGGTCCGCAAGCAGGGCGTTGCTGGGCAATTCGCACATCATGATCAGTTTCAGCCCGTCTTCGCCCCGGGCGAGCCCGTTTTCGGCCAACAGTTCGACCACCTGGCGCGCTTCGGCCAGCGTCCGCACGAAGGGCACCATGACCTGAACGTTTTTCAATCCCATGCGGTTGCGCACACGGCGCAGCGCGCGGCATTCGAGTTCGAAACAGGCCTTGAACTCCTCATCCACATACCTCGATGCGCCCCGGAACCCCAGCATGGGGTTTTCTTCCTGCGGTTCGTACCGGTCGCCGCCGATCAGGTTGGCGTACTCGTTGGACTTGAAGTCCGACAGCCGCACGATCACTGGTTGCGGTGCGAAGGCCGCGGCGATGGAGCCGATCCCTTCGCTGAGTTTCTCCACGTAGAAAGACATCGGGTCGCCATACCCGGCCATGTATTCCTCGATGAGTTCCTGTACCCCGGCGTCCTGCCGATCGAATTCGATCAGCGCCCTGGGATGTACGCCGATCATGCGGTTGATGATGAACTCCAGCCGGGCCAGGCCGACGCCGTGATTGGGGATGGATGCGAACATGAAGGCCCGGTCGGGATTGCCGACGTTCATGGCGAGCTTGACGGGTATGTCAGGCAGTTTTTCAAGACGGATTTCGTGTTCTTCGTAACGCAGCCTGCCCCGGTAGACGAAGCCCTCGTCTCCCTCCGCGCAGGAGACGGTGACTTCGGCGCCGTCGGGAATATCGCTGGTGGCGTGACCGCAGCCCACCACGGCGGGAATGCCCAGTTCGCGGGCGATGATGGCCGCGTGGCACGTGCGGCCCCCGCGGTTGGTGACGATCGCTGACGCCCGCTTCATCACCGGTTCCCAGTCCGGATCCGTCATGTCGGTCACCAGCACATCGCCGGGCTGAATCAGGTTCATTTCCTCGACGCTTGCAACGACACGGGCAACACCGGCGCCGACCCGTTGCCCGATGCTGCGCCCGGTGCTCAATACCTCCGAGTGTTCCTTGAGCGAGAATCGGACCATGGTCTCGCCCGACCGGCTCTTCACGGTCTCCGGCCGCGCCTGCAGGATGAACAGTTCGCCCGTCCTGCCGTCCTTGCCCCATTCGATATCCATGGGCTGGCCATAGTGCTTCTCGATGGCGACGGCCTGCCGGGCGAGCGAATGGATTTCCTCGTCCGACAGCGAGAAGCGGCAGCGGTCCTCATCGGGCACGGGCACCGTCGCCACGCGTTCCTCGCCCCGGTCGGCATGAACCATCTTGACGGACTTGCTGCCCAGGTTGCGCCTCACGATGGCGTGGTGACCGCTGGCCAGCGCAGGCTTGTACACATAGAACTCGTCCGGGTTCACCGCGCCCTGGACGATGGTTTCGCCCAGGCCATAGCTCGAGGTAATCAGGACCAGGTCCCGGAACCCGGATTCCGTATCCAGCGTGAACAGGACCCCGGAACAGGCCAGGTCGGTTCGGACCATGCGCTGCACACCCACTGACAGCGACACCTGGCGGTGATCGAATTGCTGGTGAACACGGTAGGCAATGGCCCTGTCGTTGAACAGCGATGCGTAGATGCGGTGAATGCCGGCGATGACGTTGTCCAGCCCCGTCACGTTTAGCAGCGTATCCTGCTGACCGGCGAAGGATGCCTCCGGAAGGTCTTCGGCCGTGGCCGACGAGCGCACCGCCACGCTGATGTCCTCGCCGTTGGTCAATTGTTTCCACGCGGCGCCGACGGCTTCTCTCAATTCCGGCGGCAGCGACGCGCCGAGTATCATTCGCCTGATCCGCGCACCGGTGCGGGTCAGTGCGGCCGTATCGTCCACGTCCAGGTCGTCCAGGAGGCTGTGGATGGATGCATCCAGACCGTTCTGAGCGAGGAATTCGGAGAATGCGTGGGAAGTGGTCGCAAAGCCCTCCGGTACCCGGATACCGAGCTTGTCCAGATGGCCGATCATCTCGCCCAGCGACGCGTTCTTGCCGCCCACGCGGCTTACGTCTTCGCGGCCGCTGGCCGCCAGGCTGACGACATATTGTTCCACGCTATACTCCCGTGCCACCGAGCCGCGGTGGACCGTAATGGCAGAACGAACGGTATATTTTGTATCGGATCAGACCGGTGTGACTGCCGAGACGCTTGGGCACAGTCTGCTTACACAGTTCGATGGGGTCGAATTCCGAACCGTGACTGTGCCATTTGTGAATGACCTTGACAAGGCGATGGATCTGACGCGCCGGATCGATCGAAACGCAGACCGGACCGGCAGGCGGCCGATCGTATTCACGAGTTTCGTGCAGGACGAGCTGAGGGCTCCGTTGCTTGCGTGCAGGGGGCTGGTCCTGGATCTGTTCGCCGCCTTTATCGGGCCGCTCGAAGACGAACTCGGTATGAGTTCGTCCCATACTCTGGGCCGGGCACATGGCATGACCGACGTCACCCGGTACGACATGCGGATCAACGCGATGAACTTTGCGATGGATGCCGATGACGGTCACGGCACACGGCAATACGACCGGGCCGATGTCATCCTCACTGGCGTATCCAGATCCGGAAAGACACCCACTTGCCTCTATCTCGCGCTCCAGTACGGGATTTTCGCAGCCAACTATCCGTTGGCGGAGGAAGACCTGGAGTCCGGGGAACTGCCTGGCGTGCTTCGCAAATATCGCAACAAGCTGTACGGCTTGACCATCGAGACGTCGCGGCTGCGCCAGATCCGGCTGGAGCGCCGCCCGGAAGGGCGCTACGCATCCGCGCAGCAGGTCAGCTTCGAACTGCGCAGCGCCGAGCGCCTGTTCAAGCGGCTCGGCATCCCCTTTATCGATACCACGCACAGCTCGATCGAGGAAATCGCCAGCACCATACTGAGCGAAACCGGTATCGAACGCCGCGCAAACCCCTGATACCTGGTGCGGATCGGGTTAGCGCTCCATCAACCAGATACGCAATTACCAGGTTGATGGAGCACTAGTCCCTCCATCGGCGTTGTGGCATGCTCACGGGTCATGAACGGCCACAGCTTCGGAAGCCAGTTGATGATCGCGGACAGCATGATCGTACCCGAGTGCGTCTACCGTCCCGGCAGCTTTACCGGGTTGATGACCCTGTACGAGAGCAATTTCATCAAGCTGTCCCAACTCATCGCCGAGTTCGACTCATTTCCCGATGCCCACGAGAAACTGGCGGTTTCCTCCTCGGACGAGGACTGCGATCTCTACCTGGCGGTGAAGCGGCGGCGCCCCTATACGACGACGCTGAAGCTGACCTACCTGTTCGCGCTGGAAGAGCCCGATGCCTGTCAGGGCGAATCGATACCGGATCCCGATCTGTGGGTCCATATCTATCACGATGCCCGGCTGGTGGAGGCGCGGCGGCCCCGGGTACAGCTCGCCTCCGCAATGTTCGGCGCGGCGACGCCGGCCTGGTCCAGGGAACTCGACTGGCGTTGGCAGGACAACATGATGCTGAACAAGTGGCTGGACTACCTGATACTGCGGGGGCACCAGTTCTCGGCGCAGTAGTCCTGACGGCCCGTTGCGCGGGGCCGAATCGCCGGATGGGGCAAGTCTGCGAAGAGGCCGCTAGTTGGCGCGTACTGTTTCCGCGCCGGTGAAGGTGGTCCGCGGCGGGGGCTCATCCAGCGCCGCCATGTCCGCGACAATGCGGGTGGCCTGGTCCAGAAGGATGTCGGGAAGCTCGTCTTCTGCAAGCTCTTCGAGGTCGGCGATCGGTTCCAGACCAAGACCGGCCCGGCGCTCGTTTTCCCGCTGAAGTCGCTCCTGTTTCCGGTCCTCGACTTCGGCCTTGCGCTGTTCCAGGTTCAGTGAAACGATCTTTCGATCACTCAATGACCGCTGGGCCTCTATGCTGCTGACCATGTAGTTGAAGTCCGGGTCGCCCAGGGAACGTTCGTTCTGCCGGTTTCGGAGTATTTCGATGGGCGCTTGCCCTTCATGGTATGCGGAGAACGGCGTTTGCGGAATTCGGTCCCAGGGCAAAGCGTATTCCCGCGTGCTCTCGCCGACGATCTCCACGTCCCAGGGTGATGGCAGTTCGATATCCGGTATCACGCCTCGATTCTGAGTACTCTCGCCCGTGACCCGGTAGTACTTGCCGATGGTCAGGGTCAACTGGCCGTAATCTTCGGAACCGCGAATGAAACGGTCCAGGTCGAACAGGTTCTGCACCGATCCCTTGCCGAAGGTCTGCTGGCCGATGACCAGTCCGCGTTGGTAGTCCTGAATGGCCGCCGCAAAGATCTCCGAGGCGCTGGCGCTGTGGCGGTCGACCAGCACCGCCAGCGGACCGTCGTAAATCGCGCCGGGGATCGGGTCGTTGAGGATTTCCACATTCCCCTGGGTTTCCCTGAGCTGAACCAGCGGCCCCCGCTCGATGAACAGGCCGCTCAACTCGGCGGCTTCGCTCAAATGCCCGCCGCCGTTCTGCCTCAGGTCGATGATCAGGCCATCCATGCCGTCGGCCATCAGCTCTTCGACCAGCCGCTCCACGTCCCGGGTGGTGCTGGTGTAGTCCTCTTCGCCCCGGTTGCGAGCGGCCGAATCGAGGTAGAAGCTTGGAATCTCGATGACGCCGATTTTCCGGATCGTTGTCTCCGTGGGGACGTCGATGATGCGGCTCTTGGCAGCGCCTTCGTCCATCTTCACCTTGTCGCGAACAATATCGATCACCACTTCGGGAGAGCCCGGCACTTCACCGGCGGGGAGGATCTGCAAGCGCACGACAGTTCCTCCCGGGCCACGAATGAGCTGCACGACATCGTCCAGCCGCCAGCCGATGACGCCGACCATCTCGCCGGCTGCGCCCTGACCGACAGCGGTGATCCGGTCGTTTGGTTTCAGTCGCCCGTCAATCTCCGCGGGTCCGCCCGCAATGAGGTTCTTCACATTGACGTAGTCGAAGTCGTCCAGTTCAAGCGTCGCGCCGATGCCGTCGTACAGCAGGCTCATGTGGATGCGTTGTTCCTCGGTATTGCGCGGTGTGAGGTAGCTGGAATGCGGATCGATGGTATGGGTCATCGCGTTGAGGAATCCCTCGAACACATCGTCCGCGTTCATCTGCGCGGTCCGTCTCAGGCGACGCTCATAGCTGGTGCGCAATTCTTCGGCGGCTTCTTCCCAGGTGATGTCCCGGCCCAGCATCAACGCCAGCCCGTCGTGCTTGACCTGCTTGCGCCAGATGTCCCTGATCTCGGCGTCGGTTTGCGCCCAACCCAGATCGGTGCGGTCGAAGCGGTACCATTCATCGACGTTGAAGTCGGGTTCGTCATCCAGGAGTTCGAGCGCATGGTTGAGGCGCTCACGATTCCTGTTTCTCCAGAGATTGAAAATCTCGAAGATCGGCTGGAGTTCGCCGCTGCGCACGCGGTCGTCAAGCTCGTATCGGTAGGCGCCCAGGCTGGTGTAGTCGCTGTGGAGGAAATACAGGCGGTTGCCGTCGAGGATGTCCAGATACCGGTCGAATATCGCCGAGGAGAGCGAGTTGTCGATCCGCGGACGGGAATAGTGAACGTCTTCCACGAACCGGCTGACCCGCTGGCTGATGGCCTTGTGGTGCTCGCTCATGACCAGGTTGGCAATGGGCTCGTCGGCGGCTGAGGAGGTCGCGCTCGCAAGCGCCAGCCACAGTGCGCCGAGCGGCCAGGTCCGTGTTATTACCTTCACTTTCCCTCCTCTTTGCAAGACCGTATCTGCATGCACAGGTCCCCGTTTAACTATCCTAACGAATCGGCGGCGGTCTGACGATAGTCATCCCGCGCGCCGCTGGCGCCGCCAGAGTTGCCGCGACAGCCGCAGCAATTGAACGATGCCATACGGACTGAGTACCAATACCAGGGCCAGCGGGTTACCGCGAAACATATCTGCCCAAATGTCTACGGCCAATGCCAGCACCCCGCCATCCGCCGGATATTCGCCCACAACGGTCTGGCCTACCAGGTAAACGGCCCCCGGCAATACGAAAAAACCAAGGCCGAGCAATGACCCGGCCAATACCAGTTCTCGCTTGATCGTCGTCCGCATGTTTCATCCACATCGTCCAGCGGACGGATCCGCATCATTGCAAGTCGGGTCCGGGTATGTAACTTGTCGGTGACGTAAGGAAATTCCTGAGTTGCTCGGTCATTCCCCGGCACGCGGCCGCGCGGGGACGGGCGATGAGCGGAATGGGTATGACGATGGCTGGAAGCGTGGAGCGTCCCCTGAAGTCAGCGTAGATCGTTCCGGTGGAACTCAGTTCCTGAATGTCCCAGACCGTGGCGTCGTAACGGGCGTCGTCTTCCCACCACGCCAGCCCCATGCATCCCGCGCCGCCCACACCGGCTGCGCAGGTGATGCCACCGCCGCTGGCGACCCGATCGGTGGAACCGTCGAGCCAGACCAGGAAACGCACCCCGCTGCCCTGGACCCGTTCGAAGACATCGGGCTTCTCCAGCAACTCCGAAAGTTCGTCTGTGCTGAGCGGAGCCCGGGACGGTTCGAACCAAGGATAAAGCTGGTCTTCGAACGCAACGGTATCGTGCACCTCCAGCCCGTTGCTTCCCGATGCGAGCGCCCCGGCCACGCATTCGACAAAGGCGGCTTCGGTTTCGTGAGTGGCATGGTGCTTTCTGGCCAGTACGACGACTTGTTCGCCTTCGCTGATGACCGCCTCGGTGCGCTTGTACGGTTCCATGCGGGAGGTCACGCTGCACCCCGCCAGGATACTGACCGCCAGCGCTGCCGCGAGGGCTTGTGCGCGAGTGCTAGTTATTGCGGCCAGCGTCTGAAGACAATGCCGATTCATTTTGCTTCTCCTCCAGCCAGTATTCGACCGCAGGTTGCGCCGAAAATTCCGTGGAGATTTCGGCTCCGACCTCGCGCATCGCGACGACCGCGGCCCGGTTCAGGGCAGCGCCGCGATTGCCGTGTTCCGCCTTGCCGTAACCGGTCACCGGCCACTCCGCGATCAGCTGACCGTCGGTCTCATACAGCCTCAGCTGATACTGCATCCAGACTTCGACGAACTGGTCCGTGCGCTGGATAGGCACGTCGAACTCGAACCTTTCGAGTTCCGGCTTTATCACAGCGTCGAGCCGTCCCTGCTCGGCGGATTCCAGTGGCAGCGTGACGACCGGTTCGGCGGCCACGAACATTGAGGTGAACAACTGGCTCAGCAAGGACACATTGGCCTCGCCAATCTGAATTGAATAGCTGGCTTGCTGGGGAATCTTCTCCTCGTGTGCGTATGTGGAGAACGTCTCGTCGAATAGGAATCCGACTCTTACGGGCAGAGGATCGACCAGCGGCACCGGAAAGTCCGCGTTGACCACAAGGGATGTGGAACACGCGGAAACCGTGGCGCAAATGGACGCCACGACAGCACCTCGCACCAGACGGAAAAGAATTCCGCTCTCCATGAGCCCATTGTACGGCTTGTCTCGGCCAAACACTAACCGCGATGGCCGGGGCACGCCCAACATGTACAAATCTTTAGATTGCGAGGCGGGAAATGCATGCACACTAGCGGTTTTCTGGTAGATACGATAAGGGTACATGTATCATCCACCGCGTCGGAGGCTGTCCGGCGCCCGGGCGTTTCCGGGCGAGAAAAACAGAGGGTGGATTCTAGGGACCCTATTTGGTGTGGAGGCATCATGGCACATTCGCGCACTCGACTGGTCTTTCTGTTCCCGGCACTGCTGCCCGCGATGGCGCAGGGGCAAGCGGTTCTGCCGGAGGGCGATGGCATGGAACTGATCCAGGGGGCGTGCGTGGCGTGCCACGATGTCAGCCTGATCACCAATTCGACGGGATATACCCATGAGCGCTGGGATTACGTCGTCAAGACCATGATCGACCTGCCCGATACCATGGCCGCTGACGTGAACCAGTACCTGGCGTCGAATTTCCCACAGAGCTACCAGCGCCGCCCCACACTGGTCGAAGGCGATTTCGAGGTGACGTTCCAGGAATGGCTGGTTCCGACGCTGGGACAGCGTCCCAGGGATCCCCTGCAAACGCCGGACGGCATGATCTGGTGGGCCGGCATGTACGGCAGCATCGTCGGGCGGATTGATCCCCGCACCGGCGAGATGACCGAGTTCATGCTCGATCCGACCGCCAGGCCCCACAGCATCATCAACGATGTCGCCGGCAACATCTGGTATACGGGCAACGGCAACGCCACGATCGGAAAGCTGGAGCCCGATACCGGCGAGATCACCGTGTATCCGATGCCGGACCCCGCCGCGCGCGACCCACATACGCCCATATTCACGCGAAACGGCGACTTGTGGTTCACGCTGCAGAACAGCAACATGATCGGTCGCCTCGTCGTGGACACCGGTGACATCCGGTTGGCGACGATGCCCACCGAGAACGCCAGGCCCTATGGCATCAAGGAAGATTCCCGCGGCATGATCTGGATTGCCAACCGGGGCAGCAACAAGATCACCAGCGTCGACCCCGATTCCTGGGAATTTCGGGAATATGAAACCCCGATGCCCGAGGCGAGAGTGGGGGCCTATATCCGGCGCCTGGCGATCACCAGCGACGACATGATCTGGTACGCGGATTCAGGGCGCGGTTACCTGGGCCGGCTCGATCCCGATACGGGCGAAGTCAGGGAGTGGCCGTCGCCAAGCGGCCCTCAATCCCACCCTTACGCCATCGAAGTCGTGGATGACAAGATCTGGTACAACGAGTCGAACCAGCGTCCGGATGCGCTGGTGCGCTTCGACCCTGAAACCGAACAGTTCCAGAGTTGGGCAATTCCGTCCGGCATCGGGATCATCCGCCATATGCGGGCTTCGCCGGACGGCAACCTGGTGATTCACCAGAGCAGCACGAATACCGTGGGCCTGGTCTACATTCCGGGCTCCTGACGCTGCGTCAACTTTCAGGGTCGACTCGCTCTGCTTCCACCGTCAGCAGCAGGTTGACGTACATGAAAAAGCCGTTTTCCTTGCCGTAGCTCACATCGAAATCATCGCGATTGAATGTGGCCGTGGCGTCGGCGCCGCAGATTTCTATGCCCGTTCGATGGTGCGGCTGACACTGAAAGTGATTGATCTGGAGCCGCAATGGCCGGGTGATACCATGCAGCGTCAGTTCACCCTCCACGGCGGCCGGCACGCCCGTACGCCCGAACTCGGAGCAGGCGCCCGTGTAGGTTGCAGTGGGGAACCGCGCCACGTCCAGGATGTCCTCGGCCTTGGCGTGGTCGGTCATTTCGTCCAGCCCGAAGTTGATCGAATCCATGTCCATGACCATCTCGACGGTGCCGGTGCGGGCCTCCCTGTCGAGAACGATCGTGCCGCTGGAGCGCTCGATTTTCCCTCGCCAGACCGAGAGCCCCCCCTGGTGGTCCGCTTCGAATGCGGGAAACGTGTGCCGTGGGTCGACCCGATAGGTGACGGGTTCGGCGGCAGCCTGCGCGGCAGCCAGCGCGCTCGCGATTCCCAGAATCTGAAGTACTCGTGTCGTGTTCATGTTCGACGTCTCTCCTTGCCGAGTTGAAACTGTTTCGCCGTATCGGTACCGGGCGTCAGGGGCGGTCAATTCGCCATGCCGGCAGTTACTCCGAAACCAGCCTGAACCGCTGTACCCTGCGGCCTATATTGGTTTCCGCCACATAAATATTGCCTTGTGAATCCGTGGCGATCGTGTGCCCGTGAGTGAAGTTTCCGGGCATGTGACCCGGGCGGCCGAAGGTTGACAGCGTTTCGCCGCTCTCGTGATCCATGACGTGGACCTCCTCCTGACCGCCATTCATCACGTACAGGTACTGTTGTTCCTCGTCAGGCGAGAAGGCGACCCACCAGGCGGTTCCCCTTGAATTGTAGTTCTCGGTCTCGACCCAAATGTCGCGGACGTGATTGCCCACCTGGTCGAATACCTGAACGCGATTGCCCTGCCGGTCGCAGACATAGATGAGGCCCGCATTGCTCATTTCGATGCAGTGGACGACGGCAGTGAAGGTGCCCGGCGTGCCGGCTTCGCGTTCTTCTTCCGTGGCCAGACTGCCCCACTGGCGAAGGTAGTTCCCCTCGGCATCGAATACGACCACGCGCTTGTTGCCATAACCGTCGGAAATGAAGATGTCACCGGTTTCCGGGTCCACGACGGCGCCGGACGGCCGGTGCAGCAACTCCCGACTGGAGTTTCTGAACTCCGTCTCAGGCGTGCCGTCTTCCGTATCGAACTGGTCCTTGATGCCGATCTGCATCAGCAGCTCGCCGTCCTGACTGTACTTCTGGACGATGGCGTCCTGGTTTCCTGCAACCCAAATATTGTCCTCGCTGTCGAAGCTGCATCCGTGGACGGCCCGGGGCACCACGTCGGGGTCCCCCCACGACTTGATGACATTGCCCTCCATGTCGAACATGACGAAGGTGGGCACGGGTACGTTGGTTTCCATCTCCTCTTCGGTGATATTGCGGCGGTCTACAATCAGGATATTGTCCTGGGAATCGACGCAGACACCGCCAATCTGAGCGTTGATCCAGCCTTCGGGCAGCGGCCTGGGCCACCAGGGATCGATCACGAATGATTGATCGGCCTGACTCGTGAGGGCCCAGGCGCTTAGCAGCAACACGGAAAATGTTGGACTACGCATGGCTTGTCTTCCTTCAGGCTCTTGCAGCCGCTGTCTGCGTAAAGTGCCGTTCGCCAACCTGTCGGCTAACTTGGTATTGTACAAAAGAATGTTGCAGGTGAGACCGCTCATCGGCAGTCATGACGAACAGATAAGGGACAGGCCTCGAAATGAATAGTTCGACCGGAATCGCATTCGCAGAACGGATAGTGGTCAGCCTGGGCATGATTGCACTGGCCCAGGCGGTCGCATTGACCGCTGCCGCTCAGACAACCGTCGTGCCGGGCAAGGGTGGCCAGGACCCCTTCGGTCCATACGAACCCGTTCCGGGGTGGCCGAAGGACTTCTCCACGCTTCCCGGGTATGGGGACTGGACCTGGGGAGCGGCACAAGGAATTTTCGCGGAGAGCGCCGACCGGGTTTTCATACTCCAGCGCGGCATTCTGAAGAAGATCGAACGGCCGGAAAACCGCCTGATCGACGAGCAGGGTACGCTGCTGCGTTTCCCGGTTGGGAGGCAGTATCCCTGGCGGGACGGTACGCTGCCCTGGCGGGACGGAACGACGGCGAGTCCGGATCACAACAACGAAGATGGCTGGACGACCTGGGAAGGGGCGGGCTACCGGCGCGGAATCGACGCTCGCTGGGAGCACTGTCTGGTGATCGTGGACAGGGAAGGCAACATCGTCGAGACCTGGAGCCAGTGGGATTCGATGTTCATGAAGCCCCACGCCGTGCACATGAATCCCTACGATCCGGAGAAGCACGTCTGGGTCGTCGACGACTTCGCCCACACGATCTACAAGTTCAGCAACGACGGCAAGGTTCTTGTACAGACGCTGGGTACCTATGGCGAATCCGGGGACGACGAGCATCATTTCGGGCGGCCGACCTTCATGGCCTTTCTGCCCGATGCCAT